>NZ_QAIW01000465.1:421-4859 GCF_003061285.1 Stenotrophomonas sp. HMWF003
GCCTGGACGCGCCGGACATGGAAACCTATTCCAAGGCACTGAACGCGGCGCAGTTCCCGCTGTCGGTCCTGGCCGTCACCGAGCATGCCGCGCAGCTGTACCGCAAGGGCATTTACGGCAACACCATGACCTCCAACCCGCGGGCGCTGGACGTGGCCTGCGCCACCCTGTCGCTGCTGACCCCGCAAGTGCGCGAGAACATCCGCGAACGCGGCGCCGAAGCCGTGCGCAAGCTGGAACAGCTGAAGACCGACCTGGGCGGGCTGATCACCAAGGTGCAGGGCACCGGCCTGCTGTTCTCCTGCGAGCTGGCCCCGCAGTTCAAGTGCTACGGCGCCGGTTCCACCGAGGAATGGCTGCGCAACCACGGCATCAACGTCATCCACGGCGGCGAGAACTCGCTGCGCTTCACCCCGCATTTCGGCATGGACAGCGAAGAGCTGGACCTGCTGGTGGGCCTGGTGGGCCGGGCGTTGAAGGAAGGCCCGCGCCGGGAGCAGTCGCAGGCGGCGTGAGGCCCGTGGCCGTGCGGGTGTGAACCCGCATGGCCGGTGCCGCGAGACGGCAGCCGACCAACGGTCGGCTCTACCCGGGCAAGGGCAGCCGACCAACGGTCGGCTCTACCGGCGATGGGCCGATTGGCCTCCGCGCCGGGAACGCGCGATAATCCCCTCCCGCATTCGCGGAACGAACCCCGTCACGAGGCCGGAACATCGGTCATCGGCGGGGCTTTTTCGTTTCCGCCGCACCCGTTCCCGAACACAGGAAGATCCAATGAAGTCGATTTGCGTTTACTGTGGCTCCAATCCCGGCAGCAAGCCGATCTACACCGAACGCGCCATTGCGCTGGGTGACCGCATCGCCCGCGACGGCCTGCGCCTGGTCTATGGCGGCGGCAACGTCGGCCTGATGGGCACCGTGGCCAATGCCGTGCTGGCCGGCGGCGGCGAAGTGACCGGCGTTATCCCGCAGCAGCTGGCCGACTGGGAAGTGGCCCACCGCGGCCTGACCGAGCTGGAGATCGTTGGCTCGATGCACGAGCGCAAGTCGCGCATGTTCGAGCTGTCCGACGCGTTCGTGGCCCTGCCCGGTGGCTTCGGCACCATGGAAGAGATCTTCGAGATGCTCACCTGGCGCCAGCTCGGCATCGGCAACAAGCCGTGCGCGTTCCTGGACGTCGACGGTTTCTACGCACCGCTGATCGGCATGATCGACCGCATGGTCGAAGAGCGCTTCCTGCACCCGGAACAGCGCGCCGACCTCTGGTACGGCTCGGACATCGACGCCATGCTGGACTGGATGCGCGCGTACGAGCCGGCGCAGGCATCCAAGTGGATCGACGAGAAGCGTCGCGCCGCCCTGGTGTGATCGTGTGACGCGGTGACGTGGGTCTGCCGGCCAGCGGCCGGCACTACCCTGCGAAGGTGTCCATGGGCGCGGGCCGGCCCAGCAGGTAGCCCTGGCCGTAGTCGCAGCCCAGCTGCAGCAGGGTCTGGCGCTGGGCATCGTTTTCGATGCCCTCGCCCACCGTCTCGATGCCCAGCGTGCGGGCCAGCGACAGCACGCCCTGCACCAGCGCGTAGGTGCTCTGCATGTCCTGGCCGTGCAGGCCGGCGATGAAACTCTGGTCGATCTTCAGCGTCGAAATCGGGAACCGGTGCAGGTAGGACAGCGCCGAGAAGCCCGTACCGAAATCATCCAGCTGCACCAGCACGCCGCGCTCGCGCAGCGCCTGCAGGATGCGCAGCGTGCGCGGGCCGTCGTCGAGCAGCGCCACTTCGGTGATCTCCAGGCGCAGGCGGTGTGGGTCGGCACCGGCCGCCTCGATCAGCCCGAACAGGCGCGCGCTGAAATCGGCCGAACGGAAATGCCGTGGCGACACGTTCACCGACAGATAGCCCTCGCCCCCCTTCGCGAGCTGCCCGATCACGTCTTCGTACAGCAGCCAGTCCACCTGTTCGATCAGCCCGCTTTCCTCGCCGAGGTCGAGGAACGCGCTGGGCAGCAGCAGCCCACGGCGTTCGTGGCGCCAGCGCAGCAGGGCTTCATAGCCCACCACCGCGCCGTCGGACAGCCGCACGATCGGCTGGTAATACGGCAGGAAGTCGCGGTTGATGATCGCCCGGCGCAGATCCGCTTCCAGGTCCAGGCTGCGCAGGGCTTCCTCGCGCATGGCCTCGTCGAACACCGCGCAGCGGTCCTTGCCCTGGGCCTTGGCCCGGTACATCGCCGCGTCGGCATCGCGGACCAGTTCCTCGCCATTGCGGTAGCGCGGGTTCCACATCGCGATGCCCAGGCTGCCGGACGGAAACAGTTCGCGCCCCTTCACCCACATCGACTCTTCCAGCGCCACCAGCATCCGCTGCGCGAACTCGCGCGCCGAATCCAGGCCGTGGTCGCACTGCAGCACGATGGCGAATTCATCGCCGCCCAGCCGCGCCACCACGTCGCCCGGGCCGATCATCGACACGATCCGCTTGGCCACCTCGACCAGCATCTGGTCGCCGGCCGCGTGGCCGATGCTGTCGTTGACCAGCTTGAACCGGTCCAGGTCCAGGAACAGCACCGCAAAGCGTGGGCCGTCGGGCACCCGGGCGCGGGCGATGGCATCTTCCAGCCGGTCCAGCAGGTGCAGGCGGTTGGGCAACCCGGTCAGCGCGTCGTGCATGGCCTGGTGGGTCAGGCGCTGCTCGGCGCGCAGGCGCTCGCCGATCTGCCCGAGCAGCTTGTCGTTCACCTCGGCCAACTCGCGGGTGCGCTCGTCCACGCGCTTTTCCAGCTCGGCGTGCGCGTTGCGCAGGCGCTCCTGGTCGCGCTGGCGGGCCAGGCCGTTGCCGATGTTCTGCGCCACGAAGGTGAGCAGGCGCTGGTCGTGCGCGGTGAAGCTCACCTCCGGCGAGTAGCTCTGCACCACGATCACCCCGACCACGTCGTCGTCGCTCAACAGCGGCACGCCCAGCCAGCAATGCGAGCGCGCACCGAACTCGCGCACCCGCCCGGCGTCCCGCAGCGCGTCGATGTGCTCGCGCGAGGCCAGCAGCGGCTGCCGGTTGCGCACGATGAACTCGGTCAGGCCCTGGCTGAACGGACGCGGCGCGCGCGACGCGTTGTACTCATCCACCGAGTACACGAAATCCAGCCCGTCGCCGCCTTCGTTGACCAGCGCGATGTAGAAATTGCGTGCATCCAGCAGTGTGCCCACCACGCCATGCACCTGCACGTAGAACTGGGCCAGGCTTTCGGCGCTCATCGCCATTTCAGCGATGTTGAACAACGCCAGCTGCAGCTTCTCGGCGCGGCGGCGTTCCACCACCTCGTCCTGCAGGCTGCGGTTGGCGCGCTGCAGTTCCAGGGTGCGCCGCTCCACCTGGCGCTCCAGCTGCACCTGGGCCTGGCGGCGGTCCATCGCGGTGAGGATGTGCTGGGCCACGTAGCCCAGCAGGGTGCGGTCGGCCTCGTTGTAGCGCACCCGCTGCTCGTAACTCTGCACCACGATGGCCCCGCACACGCGGCCCTCGCGCAGCATCGGCACGCCCAGCCAGTCCAGGCTTTCCGGCCCGCGGCTGGGGTCGTATTCGTCGTTCATCGCCGCCAGCAGCTCGTTGGATGGCCCGCTCAGCGGCTGCCCGTGGCGCAGCAGCGCGAAGGTCAGGCTGCGCGGCATTTCGTGTTCTTCGTAGCTGCGGTCGGGGTCGGCCACGAAGCTGTCGCGCTGGTCGGCGAAGTACAGGAAACGCACCCGCCGGCGCACGTCGTCGTACTCCACGATGTAGCAGTTCTGCGCGTACATCAGCGAATTGAGCACGCGGTGGAAGTGGCGCAGCATGTCGGCCATTTCCAGGTCCGCGCCGGCCAGGTCGGCAATCTCGTACAGCGCCTGCTGCAGCCGTTTGGAGGTTTCCAGCGAGCGGATCTGCGCCCGCTGCCGGGCCAGGGCCACCGCATCCTGCAACGCCTGCCGGGCGATGTCCCACCAGGCCTGGTCGGGCACGCCACCGTCAGCAGTCAGCGCCTGCACCGCCAGTTCGCTGCCGTGGTCCTGCCAGCGGCGCAGCGCGGTCTCGGCGCTGGTGGCACCGCCCAGCAGCGCCTCCAGCAGCGCGGCGGGGTCCTGCGCGGGGGCGGGATCGGCCTGGCAGCCTTCCCCCAGGCCTGGATCGGACCAGGCCAGCGCCACCTGCGCATCGCCGGGCAACAGCGCGCCCAACGCCTGCGCGAGCGCAGCGGAAACCACTGCGTCATGATCGGAATGCCGCACGGATGTCGCTATCTGGCTGGACACGATGCTGATCTCTTCTGGCGCCGGATGCCCGGCACCTCCCCTGTGCCCTGAGCATAACGCGGCGGGCGGGGGGCAATGGAAGCCCACAACCCCGTTCAGCGCCTTCGGACGTTGAACAGGTCATGCCCCCCGTGCCCGCCGCGTTATGCTCAGGGC
>NZ_QAIW01000466.1:0-2684 GCF_003061285.1 Stenotrophomonas sp. HMWF003
CGGGCATTGGCTGCAGGCCCTGCCCGAACTGTGGCGGGCCGGGCAGCTGGGGCGCCGCCTGCACGCCTTGTCGCCCGGGCTGCGCCAGGAGCTGCTGGACCTGTTCACCATTTCCGCGGCCGAGTACCTGGACCGCTGGTTCGAAAGCGAGCCGATCAAGGCGCTGTTCGGCTTCGACGGCGTGGTGGGCAACTACGCCAGCCCGTACGCGCCGGGCACCGCCTACGTGCTGCTGCACCATGCGTTCGGGCAGAGCAACGGGGTCAAGGGCGCCTGGGGCCATGCCATCGGCGGCATGGGCGCGATCACCCAGGCGATGGCGCGCGCGGCCGTGCAGGCCGGCGCGCAGATCCGCACCGATGCCGGCGTGCGCCGCGTGCGGGTCGAGGCGGGCAGGGCGGTGGGCGTGGAGACGCTGGATGGTGAGCGTATCGATGCGCGCGCGGTGGTGGCCAACGTCAATCCGAAACTGCTGTACGAACAGCTGTTGGCCGCCGACGAGGTGCCGGCGCCCACGCGCGAACGCATGGCCAACTGGCGTTGTGGCTCGGGCACCTTCCGCATGAACGTGGCGCTGTCGCGGCTGCCCGACTTCCGCTGCCTGCCCGGTGCGGGCGATCACCTCACCGCCGGCATCATCATCGCCCCGTCGCTGGACTACATGGACCGGGCCTACACCGATGCGCGCCAGCACGGCTGGTCGCGCGAGCCGATCGTGGAGATGCTCATTCCCAGTACGCTGGATGATTCGCTGGCGCCGCCGGGGCAGCACGTGGCCAGCCTGTTCTGCCAGCACGTGGCACCGCAGCTGCCGCACGGGCGCAGCTGGGACGATCATCGCGATGAAGTGGCCGACCTGATGATCGCCACGGTGGAACAGCATGCGCCGGGGTTTGCCGCCTCGGTGCTGGGCCGGCAGGTGTTGAGCCCACTGGACCTGGAGCGGACCTTCGGCCTGATCGGCGGCGACATCTTCCACGGCGCGCTCAGCCTCAATCAGCTGTTCAGTGCGCGCCCGATGCTGGGCCAGGCCGATTATCGCGGTGCGTTGCCGGGGTTGTACCTGTGCGGGTCCGGCACCCATCCCGGCGGCGGGGTGACCGGTGCGCCGGGGCATAACGCCGCGCAGGTGATCCTGCGCGGCTGACAACAACCGCCGACACCGTACCGACCGTCCAAGCAGCCGATGCGGGCCCTGGTCAGGGCTTGCCGCCGGTCGGTTCGAGCTGCGGCATTTCGCTGCCGGCGTCCGGTTCGGGCAGGTCCTGCACCGGGCTCACCACGGGAATGCGCGAGGTTGCATCCCCGGCCTTGACCTGTTCCACGCCACCCACATCGACCGTGCCGATACGCGGCTTGGTCCAGACCGCGTCATGCCAGGCCTGGTACTTGGCCGGGTCCCAGAAGCGTTCGTCGTAGAACTTGGAGCCATCGATCTCGCGCGAGCCGCTCGGACCGGGAACCACGATGCGCAGATTGCCGGCAAAACCGGTGCGGCTGCCGGTGACCGCCTTGCGCTCGCGGCGCAGCACCGCGGCAATGCGGGGCTTGGCTGCGGCATCACCGTAACGGGCGTAGACCGCTTCGCCTTCGGCGAGCGCACGCGCGCGTTCGGCTTCAGTAAGCTGGCTCCAGTAACGCTCCCGCAGGCCCACGAAGCCTTCGTAGCCGCGTTCGGCCGCCAGGTCCATCCAGACATAACCCAGCGCACGGTCCTGAGGGGTACCGTCGCCATTCCAGAGCATCTCGGCGACCATGCCCTGGGAGGGTTTGTCGGCGTACTGCGCGGCGTACTGGAAGAAGCGGAAGGCATCTTCGCGCTTGCCGGCCTTGTGCTTCTCCAGGGCCAGCAGGCGGAAGCGCAGGTCGGGGTGACCATTGAGGAAGCCAGCAGTGATCATCAGCTGGTCCTGGGTGGGGTCGGGCGGTGCCGGGGTTGCACTCCAGGCCGCAGGCGCGGCAAGCAGCGCCGCCAACAGAACATGTGTTGCCATCCATTGCCGGTGTTTCATAGAAATGTGTTCCATCGCATGTGTGAAGAAGTGCCGGGTGGGCGTACCCACCCGGCAATGCAGCCTACGTCAACCGTGCGGCTACGGCACGGTCACCGGTCTCAGTTGCGGGCCGGCGTGCTGCCGCCCGCGCCGATGTGGCGGTCGAAGAACTTCAGCATTTCGGTATACAGGTTCACGCGCGCTTCCTCGCCGTAGAACCCGTGCATTTCACCGCTCTGGATGATCATGCCTTCCGGCTTGTTGCCGGCGGCGATCAGTGCCTTGTTCATCAGTTCGGTCTGTTCGGGCACGGCACGTACGTCACGGGCGCCGGCGGCGAGGTAGACCGGGATCTTGACCTCGGCCGCGCGCAGCGCAGGCGAGGCGCGATTCCAGTCGGCGCGTTCGGTGCCGTGGGTGCGGCGCAGGTAGCGCAGCCCCGAGTCACGCTGCGGGATGTCGCCCTTCTTGAACAGCATGTCCACGTCGTACACGCCCACGTAACCGAACGCGCACTTGAACAGGCCCGGTTCGCGGATCGGGGCCATCAGCGCCGAGTAGCCGCCGAAGCTGCCGCCGTAGATGCAGATGCGGTTGCGGTCCACGTAGCCACTGCTGATGGCCCAGTGGGTCGCTTCCAGGATGTCGTTCTGGATGCCCTGGTCCCACTGGCGGTGGCCGGCGTCCTGG
>NZ_QAIW01000466.1:2695-20955 GCF_003061285.1 Stenotrophomonas sp. HMWF003
ACCCGGCCGAACCACGGAAGTTCACCTGCAGGGTGGCATAGCCGCGGTTGGCGAACAGCTGTGCTTCGGGGTTGAAGCCCCAGTTGTCGCGCGGGCCGATCGGGCCACCGTGCGGGTTCACCACCAGCGGCAGGTTCTTGCCGTCCGACCCGTTGGGCAGGGTGAGGTAGCCGAACACCTTCTTGCCGTCGCGGGTGGTGATGCTGAAGGGCTTGATCGACGCCATGTTCTTCTTGTCGATCTGCGGACGGCGCGACATCAGGAAGCGGGCCTTGCCGGTGTCGCGGTCGTACAGGTACAGCTCGCCCGGATTGTTGTCGCTGTAGACGCTGACGATGATCTTCCGGCCATCCTGGGTGTAGCTGGAGAAGTCGACCATCTGCCCCTCGAAGGCCGCGGCCAGCGAGGCGTACAGCTCGGCGTCGGGATGGTTTTCGTCGATCAGCTTCACCGCCGGCGCGGCCGCCTCGGTAACCACGCCCACCAGCGTGCTCTCATCGGTGGACCAGATGTAGTTGGACACCTCCGCGGTGGGGTCCTGGAACAGCGACTTGAACGCGCCGGTGGTGGTGTCCAGGGTGCCGACGGCCGCCGGTGCCTTGTCGTCGTCCTGGGTGGCGTAGACGGTGCCGGTGTTGGTCGTGGTGATCACGTCCAGGTGCTTGCCGTCCGCCTTGGAAGCATTGAGCAGCGTCCAGCCGCTGCCATCGCGGCGGTACAGTTCGCTGCGCTCTTCGTACTCGCCTTCCTCGTTCTTGCTCGAGGTGCACACCGCGAAGCGCGGCTCCTTGGCGGCATCCAGCGCGATGCTGCAGTTTTCCTTGGGCGCGCGGCCCAGCGACGTGCGCCGGCCGCTGACGGTATCCATGCGCACCACTTCGGTGTTGGCACCTTCAGACGAACGCGCCGACGTCACCTGCATGATGACGTTCTGGTCGTCGTCCTTGAGGGTGTCAAGCAGCGAGAAGCTCTCGCGGCTGACTTCCTTGCCGCGCTGGGTGGCATCGCGGGTGCCGTAGTAGATCAGCGGGCGGGGCTGGCTGCCATCGGCATTGACGGCATACCACTCGCCGGTGGACATCGGCGAGGCATAGCCGCCGAGCTTCTTGACCGCGTTGAACAGCAACCGGTCCGGGCTGGTCCAGTAGAACGAGCCGACGCTCTTCTTTTCCGGCAGCGTGTTGACCTTGATCGGCTTCAGGTCGCTGGTGCGGATGACGGTCAGCACGTCCTGGTCACCCTGGTCGACGGTGATCGCCAGGTACTCGCCGGTGGGCGAGATCTTGACCGAGCTGTAGGAAGCATGCCCGACGAAATCCTTGACGGGCTGTTGGGGGGCGGCGGCCTGCGCCGACGGGGCTGCGGTCGACACGACCAGCGCCAGGAGGGGCAACATGCGCTTCATACGCATTCTCCAGATGGATGAGACAGGTTTCATGTCCTGCAAAGCGAAGAGCCCGGCAAGCCGGGCTCTTCGATGCAACGGGGAGCGATCAGTTCAGCTTGTACTCGAACTGCACGAAGACCTCGCGGCCGATCGGGCTGTAGTTGTAGAAGAAGAACGGGTACGTGTTGTAGGTGTCATCCTTGGGCGACATTTCATCGAAGACGTTGTTCACGAACAGACCGATGGTGGCCTTGTTGGTGACCTTCTTCTGGATGTTGGCGTTCCAGACCACGTACGAACCGATGCGGCCGGTTTCAGCCCAGTTCGGCAGCGAGCCCCAGCGGTAGCCGTACACGGTGGTTGCCCAGTCGTCGCGTTCCCAGCTGGCGGTCCAGTTGATGCGGCTGCGGAAGTTGAAGAACTGCTTGTGGTCACGCACGTTGCGCGTGCCGCTGCCTGGGAACTCCTGGTCTTCCAGCTTCAGCACGTGGGTCCAGTTCAGGCCCAGGTCGAAATCGCCCCAGCGGTCGGTATCGATCTTGTACTTCCACGCCACGTCCAGGCCGGAGGTCTTCTGGTTGGCCTGGTTGAACGGCACCGAGTGGTACTCGACCACGTACTCGTCTTCACCGGTGGTCGGGTTGATGCCGTCGCGACCGACCAGGCTGCGGAAGTAATCGCAGGCGGCCGAGGTGCCATCCACCGGCTGGCCGTCGCGGGTCTGGCCCAGGCGGCAGTCGGCTTCATTGCGCATCAGGTAGCCGAACGAGATGTCCTTGACCGCGCCCTTCAGCTCGATGTTGTAGTAGTCCACGCTCAGCGACATCTGGTCCATCACGTCCCAGACGAACCCGACGGTGGTCGACTTGCCGGTCTCTTCCTTCAGGTTGCGGTTGCCCTGGCGATCGCCCTGGATGGAGTAGGTGTAGTCGGTGCCCGAGCCGCAGTCGGTGTTGTTCAGCGGGTCCAGGCCGTCACGACGGCAGCGGTATTCGTCCAGCGCGCCGTTGAGGAAGAAGCCCGACGGCTCGGCGAAGATGTAATGCATGTCCGGCGCACGGAAGCTGGTGGCATGGGAGCCGCGCAGCAGCAGGCTTTCGAACGGGCGGTATTCCAGGCCGGCCATCCAGGTGGCGGCACCGTCGACCGAGCTGGCGTCGTCGTACTTGTCGTAACGACCGGCCAGGTTGGCCTTCAGGGTGCTGACGATCGGGATGCTGAACTCCAGGCCCACCGCGTAACGGTTGCGATCGCCGCCGCCGCCGGTTGCGGTACGGCCGAGCGGGCCACCGGTGCCGGTGTAATCCTGGGCCATGCGTGCATCGGGCGACACGTCGTACTTCTGCTGCGCTGCTTCCAGCACGCCGGCCATGGCCAGCGGGCCGGCGGGCAGCTCGAACAGGTCGCCGCTGACGCCGAAGGTGGCCTGCGAGGCCTGCGACGACGAGGTGCTGGAGAAGTTGTCGCTGAAGGCGGCAACGTCTTCCGGCGACAGCGGGTTCAGCAGGCGGTCGACGTTCAGGCGGTAGATCGGCAGCCCGTTGGGACGGGTGCCCAGCTGCGGACCGTAGAAGAAGTCGCGGATGCGGCTGGCGACCGGCCAGTTGAAGTTTTCATCGGCGGTGTAGCGCGAGTGGGACACGGTGGCGTCCCAGTCGAACTTCTCGCCGAAGTTGCCGCGCAGGCCGAAGGCCACGTCCAGCGACTTCTCGACGAAGTTGTTCTGCGCACCGATGCTGCCCACTTCGGACGGGGTCAGGATGCGCTGCACGTTGCCGACGGTGCCGCCGAACTGCGGGTCGTAGTGGTTGGTGATGCCCAGGGCCGCGCCGCTGGCGAAGAAGCGGGTGGCGCCGGCCAGCTTGGCTTCCGAGCGCGAGGCACTCAACTGGCCCCAGGCCTGCGTGCCACCGGTGAAGTCGTAGGTGCCGTACAGGTAGCCGGACTGGGTGCTGTCGGAGTTGCGGATCGACTGGGTGGCCGGGTAACCGAAGTAACCGCAGCGGTTCGGCGCGGCGGCCGACGGCGCGGACTTGTAGGTTTCAAAGTCGGCAAAGCGACCGCAGACCTCTTCCAGGCCGCCCGGGGCCGGCCATTCGCGAATGGCGCCGGCGCCACGGTTGACGGTGAAGCGCACCGATTCCACCGCGGTGGCGTCGGCCGGATCAACCGACGGGTCGTCACGGTAGGAGTCCATGAAATCGCGCTGGCTGGCGTAGATCGCCTCGCGCTCCAGGGCCTCGAAGGCGTACGTCACGCTCCAGTTGCTGCCGGTCTTGCCGCCCACCCACTGGAAGCGACCCGAGTCACCGCCACCCTGGGTGGTGGTGCCACCGCGCAGGGTGACCGTGTCGCCCTCGAAGTTGGTCTTCATGATGATGTTGACCACGCCGGCCACGGCGTCGGAGCCGTAGATGGCCGATGCGCCGCCGGACAGGATTTCGATGCGGTCGATGGCGGCGGCCGGGATGTTGGCCAGGTTCACCGCGTTGGACTGACCGTTGTAGGGCAGCGGGTAGTCGGTGGCGCGGCGGCCGTTGATCAGCACCAGCTGATAGCCCGGGCCGAGGCCGCGCAGGTTCAGGAAGCTGGCGTTCTGGGTGAAGCCGCCGGACAGTTCGTTCTGCACCGAACCGGTGAACTGGCTCAGGGTGGTCAGCGCGTCATAGACGGTGTTGAAGCCCTGCTTTTCGATGTCCTGCGAGGTCACCACGACTACCGGAGCCGGGCCTTCCACTTCGGCGCGCTTGATGCGCGAGCCGGTCACGGTGACCTTGTCCAGCTGCGTGGCGCCGCGGGTTTCGCTGCCCGACGCGCTGCTGCTGTCCTGGGCGAAAGCCGGTGAGATGGCCGATACAACCAGGGCCGTAGCCATGGCAAAGCTCAGCGGGTTGCGGCTGAGCAGGGTGCGGTTCGTCATTGGTGAAACCCCCTAAAAGTCTTTTTTTGCACCGGGCGCCTGCCGGGCATTGCACCCGTGGCCGACGTCCTTGTGCCCCTTCGAGGTCTCGCTGAGAGGCCTCTTCACCAGCATCACGCGCTGATGACCCGAGATTAACATAGGCTTAACTTGTCGTGTCAACTGTTCATCAACGCGTCATAAAGACATGATCGGCAAACCGTTGCAGGACAAGGGAATTCGGCCTCGAAGCACCTCAAGTGGTTGATTTGAAGGGAATAGTTTCGTTTGAAACCTTGGGATGGGCCGCGCTCCCTTGTCCTGATGCTGTCCGTGGACATCGCGCCGCCGGGTGGGGTTGTGTTCAGGCTGGCGGCGTGCCAGCTGCCCAGCGTGGCGCGCGCCACGGGCGTGGATGGCGGCTTGTATACTGCGCAGTTCAGCGCAATCGCTTCTTCGGAGTCATGCAGTGAGCCCCAGTCAGTCGCGTCGTCCCCACGCCAGCCAGGTGCAGAAAGGGCTCAGCCCGCATCCGCGCATCCGCAACGTGATTGCCGTGGGATCGGGCAAGGGCGGCGTGGGCAAGTCCACCACGGCGGTGAATCTGGCCGTGGCGCTGGCCAAGCTGGGCGCGCGCGTGGGTCTGCTCGATGCCGACATCTATGGCCCGAGCGTGCCGGCCATGCTCGGCCTCAGCGGCCGGCCGGAAAGCCCGGACAACAAGTCGATCGAACCGATGCGCGCCTTCGGCGTGGAAACCATGTCGATCGGCTACCTGATCGAAGACGAGACGCCGATGATCTGGCGCGGCCCGATGGCCACCTCGGCGATGACCCAGTTCTTCAATGACACCCTGTGGGATGACCTGGATTACCTGCTGATCGACCTGCCGCCGGGCACGGGCGACATCCAGTTGACGCTGACCCAGAAGATTCCGCTGGCCGGCGCGGTGATCGTGACCACGCCGCAGGACATCGCCACGCTGGATGCCCGAAAGGCACTGAAGATGTTCGAGAAGGTGGAAGTGCCGGTGCTTGGCATTCTCGAGAACATGGCCGTGCACACCTGCAGCAACTGCGGCCACCGCGAACACCTGTTCGGCGACGGCGGAGGCGAGCGCATGGCCGCCCAGTACGGCGTGCCGCTGCTGGGGTCGCTGCCGCTGGAAATCGGCATCCGCGAGCAGGGCGACGCCGGCACCCCGATCACTGCGGCGCTGCCGGACTCGGCAGCCGCCCAGGCCTACCTGCGCGCGGCCGAGCGCCTGATCGAAGAAGTGGGCAAGCGCCCGCGCGCCAGCATCCCGATTCTGTCTTCCCTGATCTGAGCATTGGTTGCTGGGAGAACATCCACCAAGTCCGGCGTTGCCGGGCCTGATGCACTGCGGCCGACGCACTCCATGGCAAGGCTCCCAAGGATGTTCAAGTACATGGAGCAGCTTGTCGTACCCATCGGCACGCCTTGGCAAACGTTGCTGAGGTCGCTGGTCGGCGCACCGTGATCGAACCCGGTGTCAGTTTGGACGCAAAGATCGATGCCCGAATCTTGACTCGCCATCGAAGCTCATTACATCCCTGAAGGGCCAGAAACAGTCAGGGGCGCACCGCGGTGGTGCGCCCCTTGTCCCCTTGGCAGGCCGTCTAACGATGGTCTCAGCCGTCTGAGTCTTCCCCTCTCCAGGCCGAGCAAGGCACCTGCCACAGGGCGGTCGCGAACGTGCTGAGCCCCTATTGTGAGGTGCAGGTCACGGTGACTCGTTCGCCGGTGACCTGTGAACTGCACACCATTCGGCCAGTATTGGGGCCCGTGACGGGAATGCCCAGCATGTTCATCCGATCAAGGAACGCCCACAGGTCTTCCGGGTTGCTGGTGAAGTCATATTCCAGTGATGTACCCACGCCGCCGGCTACGTCCGCAGGCGTCTCCGGGACACGATTGCCCGCGCTATCCCTCACGCTTCCTTTTACGAGACTGAACTTCTTTGTTTCGGGGCTCCAGACATAGGTGGCGGTACTGCCATCTGGCATTCTGACTGTCACAGTGACGGGCGCCGGAACACTGATTCCGAGAAAGCTGAGTGCATTCCAGGCTTCCTGCACCTGTTGGGCATTGGTAGTAGTCAGATACTGCGAAACAGCGTCCTGCTTCTGCGGATACTGGACCAGTTCGTATCCGTTCTGCGGAAGATCCGCGCTCGCAGGCAGGAAGATAGGGGTGGCACCAAGTTGGCGTATCAGGATGATGTAGTCACGGACCTGCTGTTCGACTGGCAGATTATCGACCCAGCGAAACTCCACGCATCCAAACGTCACTTCGATCGGAGAGGGGACGCATGCTTCTTCTACGTTCAAGTAGTCCTTGAAGAGCTCGAACTTTCCAACATTTCCGCCCTGCATGTCGACGAAATAAATAACCTCGTTGTATGGCACTGGCGCGTTGTCCAATGCGAGATAGGCCACTTCTTCCATCTGAGAAATACTGCAGTTGTTGCACTCTTCGACCTTTGCTTCGGCTGCTCCCGACCAGGCAAATCCGGCGGCCAGGAGTAACGAGGCAATCAAGCTTCTACCATGTGCTACGTACATGAATCGTCCTTTTCGTCATGGCGCTCAAGCTGAACGCAACGTGAAGCTAGCATGCGAATTTACTGGAGGCAGGCTGGTCAGGTTGTCAAATTCAATATTCCGTGACGCAATTCACGAACACGCTTCAAAAAAGCTCTCATATCCACTGACATCGAGCTCGGCAGTGAGCCGTCACGATGCAATGCGCGAAGGGTTGACCGGTGCCCTTCTCGTTGGATGGGGGGGGGCGTCGGCGGCGGCGGGTGCCGCGATTGGCAGGCGCCGACTGTTGGACAAGGGCACCCCGCCACGGCGACCACCGTGCGGGCCAGGTTGCTGGCCGCTGCCCTGACGGCTGCTAGAATCGTGCCCCGGACGAGCCCGACCCATTGCACCCCAGGACTGAGCATGAGCATCAAGAGTGACCGCTGGATCCGTCAAATGGCCGAACAGCAGGCGATGATCGAGCCGTTTGAAGCCGGCCAGGTCAAGCAGGCCAACGGCCAGCGCATCGTCAGCTATGGCACCTCCAGCTACGGCTACGACGTGCGCTGCTCGCGCGAGTTCAAGGTGTTCACCAACATCAACTCCACCATCGTCGATCCCAAGCACTTCGACCCGGGCAGCTTCGTGGACATCGTGGGCGATGAGTGCATCATCCCGCCCAACAGCTTCGCGCTGGCGCGTACCGTGGAGTACTTCCGCATCCCGCGTGACACCCTGGTGGTGTGCCTCGGCAAGAGCACCTACGCGCGCTGCGGCATCATCGTCAACGTGACCCCGCTGGAACCGGAGTGGGAAGGGCATGTGACCCTGGAATTCAGCAACACCACGCCGCTGCCGGCGCGCATCTATGCCAACGAAGGCGTGGCCCAGATGCTGTTCTTCCAGGCCGACAAGGACGATATCTGCGAGACGTCCTACAAGGACCGCGGTGGCAAGTACCAGGGCCAGACCGGCGTCACCCTGCCGCGGACCTGATCACGCCCTGCGCGCGCACTGCCGCGTGCCGGGTCTCCAACGCGCGCCCTGCGGTGCGCCCGGTTGCCGAACGCGCGTGCTGCTGCGCGCCTGCTCCCCGACCGGTAGAGCCGACCGTTGGTCGGCTGCGGTTGCGTGATCCGTAACGAGGACCGTCACCCACAAAAAAAGCGCGGAGTACTCCGCGCTTTTTTGTGGCTTGGTCCGGCGTGCGGCGTGGTGACCCAAAGCAGCGGACCCAAAAGCAGCGGACCAACGGTCCGCTCTACTTGCCTCGGCCGAACAGCAGCCCGATGCCCACCGCCACCAGCACCACCGGCCACCAGGTGAGGATCAGCTTCCCCATGTTCATGTTGGTCCAGCCCAGGTTGCTGGCCAGCAGGAACAGGCCGACGAGGATCAGGACGATGGCAGCGACGAGGTTGGAACGCATCAGGGGCAGGGTCCGCTAGGGCTGGGGCGAATATCCTAGCCGTTCCTTCCAGTGCGCGACACGTTCGGCCAGCACCTCCGGATCGAAACGGTGTGCCTGGCCCTGGCCCCACACCGGGCCCGGCCACGCCGGATCGCCCACGTGGCGCCCGATCACGTGGAAATGCAACTGGCGCACGATGTTGCCCAGCGCGCCGATGTTGATCTTCTCCACGCCGTCGGTGCCCTTGAGCGCCTTGCAGGCACGGTTCAACTCGGTGCGCAGCTTGTCCTGCTGATCGCCGTCCAGGTCGATCCATTCGGTGATGCCGGCCAGCCGGGGCACCAGGATCAACCAGGGGTAACGCTCGTCGTTCATCAATCGCACTTGCGACAACGGCCCTTCTGCTACCAGTACGCTGTCGGTGGCCAGGCGTGGATCCAGTTCGAACTCGCTCATCCAAGATGCTCCGCAAAGAAGTCCAGGGTGCGTTCCAGCGCCAGGGTGGCGCTGTCTGGATCATACGCATGTCCGACGCTGCGGTTGAAGGCGTGGTCGGCCGGGTACACGAAGGTGGCCATCTGCGGCAGCTTCTCGCGGTGGGCGGCGATCGCCTCGGGCGGGATGCTCTTGTCCTTGGCCCCGAAGTGGAACATCACCGGGGCCTTGGGTGTTTCGTCCAGGAACTGCACGTTGCGCGCGCCGTAGTAGCTCACCGAGGGCAGGCCCAGCCGCAGCGCCGACAACAGCGCGATGCTGCCGCCCCAGCAGTAGCCCACCGTGCCCACCTTGCCGGCCGGGGCCAGCCGCGAGGCCGCCGCACGGACGATCTCCAGCGCCTTCTCCACGCCCAGCGCGTTCACCCGTTCCAGCCCCTGTTTCACCCCGTCCGGGTCGTAGGGCAGGGCATCCGGGTCGGCCTCGACCCCGTCGATGAGGTCGAAGAACGACGGCGCCAGCACCGCATAGCCCTGCACCGCAAAGCCCTCGGCGACCTCGCGCACGTGCGCGTTCACACCGAAGATCTCCTGGATGACCACCAGCCCGCCACGCGGTTTGCCCGCCGGTGTGGCCTGCCAGGCCCGGACCGGACCGTGATGCGTATCGAGCGTGACCCACTCACCCATGATGCGTGACTCCTGTTGGTTCAGGCGTTCATTATCGGCCGCGCGCCGGTTAGGGCGGTGTCAGCGACCGTGCCGGGTCTGGCGGGATCGGCCCGACACGATTCAGGGCCCGGCCCCCAACGCCGGTATACTTGCCGCCGTTTCCGGCCCCAGGTCCCCACGCCATTCCGGCATGGGCCCAGGCCCCCAGAGTCCCGCGATTCCATGTCCCAGCTGAACCCCAAAGTCGGCTTCGTCAGCCTTGGCTGCCCGAAGGCGCTCGTCGATTCCGAACGCATCCTCACCCAGCTGCGCTCGGAGGGCTACGACATCGTGCCCTCCTACGATGCGGCCGACGTCGTGGTGGTCAACACCTGCGGCTTCATCGATTCGGCCGTGACCGAGTCGCTGGATGCGATCGGCGAGGCGATGAACGCCAACGGCAAGGTGATCGTCACCGGCTGCCTGGGCAAGCGCCCCGAGCAGATCCGCGAGGCGTACCCGAACGTGCTGGCGGTGTCCGGCCCGCAGGACTACATGAGCGTGATGGAGGCCGTGCACGCCGCGCTGCCGCCCAAGCATGATCCGTTCGTGGACCTGGTGCCCGACTACGGCATCAAGCTGACCCCGCGCCATTACGCATACCTGAAGATCTCCGAAGGCTGCAACCACAAGTGCAGCTTCTGCATCATTCCCTCGATGCGCGGCAAGCTGGTCTCGCGCCCGGTCGATGAGGTGCTGCGCGAGGCCGAGCGGCTGGTGCGCGGTGGGGTGAAGGAACTGCTGGTGGTGTCGCAGGACACGTCGGCCTATGGCGTGGACGTCAAGTACGCCGAGCGCATGTGGCGCGACAAGGCCTACCAGACCCGGCTCAAGGCGCTGTGCGAAGGCCTGTCCGAACTGGATGCCTGGACGCGCATGCATTACGTGTACCCGTACCCGCACGTGGACGAGATCGTGCCGTTGATGGCCGAGAACCGGATCCTGCCGTACCTGGACATCCCGTTCCAGCACGCCAGCCCGCGCATCCTGAAGCTGATGAAGCGCCCGGGTGCGGTCGACAAGACCCTCGAGCGCGTGCAGCGCTGGCGCCAGCTGTGCCCGGACATCACCGTGCGTTCGACCTTCATTGTCGGCTTCCCCGGCGAGACCGACGCCGAGTTCGACGAACTGCTGGGCTTCCTGGACGAGGCGCAGCTGGACCGCGTGGGCGCATTCGCCTACTCGCCGGTGACCGGTGCCACGGCCAACGACCTGCCCGATGCCGTGCCGGAGGAAGTGAAGCAGGAGCGCCTTGCACGCTTCATGGCACGCCAGGCGGAGATTTCCGCGGCACGCCTGGAAGCCAAGATCGGCACCGTGCAGCAGTGCCTGGTCGACGCGATTGAAGACGGCATCGCCGTAGCCCGTTCCAAGGCCGATGCACCGGAGATCGATGGCCTGGTGCATATCCAGAATGCCGAGGAGGCCCGCCTGCGCGTGGGCCAGTTCGTCGACGTGGAGATCACCGAGAGCGACGACCACGACCTGTATGGCGATGCGTTGATCGTGGACGCTGCGCGCAAGCCGTTCGACCTGCAGGTGCTGTGACGGCGGCGGCGGCCGATGCCGGTGGCACGCGCCGCCGTTTCATCGCACCGCCGCGTGGCGTGGTGGCGGCGGACGTCTTCGCCCAGCCGCTGTTTGCCGGGTTTTCCGGCTACGCCGACCTGATGACGGCGGCCGACTGGCCGACCGTCCCGGCGCTGGATGCCCGCCTGATGCTGCCGGGCCGCCAGCTGGTCGAGCAGGACGACGCGCTGCTGGCCGACGGCCTGCATTACGAACAACGTATTGCCCAGGGCCGCATTGCCACCCGCGCGGAGAACTGGCACGACCTGTTCAACGCGCTGGTGTGGGCGCGCCATCCGGCCATCAAGGATGCGCTCAACGCGCGCCAGTGCCTGCATATCGGCTGCCACGGTCCGCAGCAGCGCAACCGTGCGCAGGCCGCGCTGACCCAGTTCGACGAAACCGGCGTGATCGTGCGGGTGCGCGATCCGGCGGTGGTGCAGGCCTGGGATCGGCACGACTGGGCGGCGTTGTTCGTGGACGGGGCAGGGCGGTGGCGTAGCGGTGAAATCGCCGTGGCGGCGGTGATCGGCCACGCCTTGATGGAACAGGCGTTGTTGCCAGGGCGTCTGCTGGTGGGCAAGTGCCTGGTGGTGTGCGCCGACGAGGATGCGCGCGCCGTGGCGCAGGCCGCGCAGATGATCCAGAGCGGGCGCGCCCTCAGCGACCCGCTGGAACTGCGGCCGTTGCCGCTGATGGGTATTCCCGGCTGGCATCCGCAGCAGGACGCGGCGTTTTACCGCCAGGCCGATTATTTCCGGCCGCTGCGCGAGGGGAGGCGCTATCCCGCAGCGCAAGGTTGGGTGGGTTCCCAAACAACCACCGATAGCGGTGCAGCGCCCGGTAACGCCGTGCGCTGAACGGCGCAACGCTCTTTTCGGCGATGCTCACGCCGACACCGAACGCGGCATGCTCCATGGCAGTGGATCGGGATGCGACCCTGCCAAAGCGCGTAGTCCTCAACGTCTGGGCGGCGCTGCGACCGGCGCAGACGCTTCAACCCGCGCCGTACTCCACCGCCAGGATCGCAAAGCCGGTGCGCCCGCTGGGCAGCTCGACCTCGAACTCGTCATCCACGCGCTTTTTCAGCAGCGCGCGGGCCAGCGGCGAATCGATGCTGATCCAGCCGGTGGCGGCATCGGTCTCGTCCGGACCCACGATGCGGTAGCGGCTGGTATCGCCGCTGTCCACATTCTCCAGCTCCACCCAGGCGCCGAAGAACACCGCCTGCGGATCGGTCGGGGTGGTGTCGACCACGCGCAGCGATTCCAGCCGCTTGGTCAGGTAGCGCACGCGCCGGTCGATCTCGCCCAGCTGCTTCTTGCGGTAGGTGTATTCGGCGTTCTCCGAACGATCCCCCTCGGCGGCTGCCGCGGCCAGGGCCTTGACCACCTCCGGCCGGCGCACCCGCCACAGGTCGTCCAGTTCCGCTTTCAACCTCTGGTGGCCCTGTGCGGTGATCAGGGCCGTGCTCTTTTCCGCCGGGGGACGCCAACGCGACATCGGTATCGCTCAGCGCTTGCCGCCAAACAGCCCGCCCAGGATGCCGCGCACGATCTGGTTGCCCAGCTTGCTGCCCACTGTCCGGGTGGTCTGCTTGGCCATGGTTTCGATCATGCCCTGGCGGCGCTTGGTGCCGAAGATGGCGTCCTTGATCGACTGGCCGAAGCCGCCTTCCTGCTGCTCGTCCTGCTCACGGGTGCGGGCCTTGGGCGTATCGGCCTGCGCGACCACCTTCTGCGCGCGCTGGGCCAGCAGTTCGGCGGCCGACTCACGGTTGATCGCGGTGTCGTAGCGGCTGCCCACCGGGCTCCCGGCGCGCACCTGGGCGCGTTCGGCCTCGGTGATGGCGCCCATCCGGCAGCGCGGCGGCGCGATCTGGGTCTGCTGCACGGGCGAGGGAATGCCCTTGTCCTGCAGGGTGGACACCAACGCCTCGCCGGTGCCGAGCTTGGCCAGCACGGCGGCCACGTCCAGCTTGGGATTGGGCACGAACGTTTCGGCGGCGGTCTTCACCGCCTTCTGGTCACGCGGGGTGAAGGCGCGCAGCGCATGCTGCACGCGGTTGCCGAGCTGCCCCAGGATGTTGGCCGGCACGTCGTCGGGGAACTGCGAGCAGAAGTACACGCCCACGCCCTTGGAGCGGATCAGCCGCACCACCTGCTCGATGCGCTGCACCAGTGACGCCGGCGCATCGTCGAACAGCAGATGGGCCTCGTCGAAGATGAAGACCAGCTTGGGTTTGTCCAGGTCGCCCACTTCGGGCAGGGTCTCGAACAGTTCCGACAGCAGCCACAGCAGGAACGTCGAGTACAGCCGGGGCTTGAGGACCAGCTGGTCGGCGGCCAGGATGCCGATCACGCCGCGGCCGTCATGGTTGACCCGCATGATGTCGGCCAGTTCCAGCGCCGGCTCGCCGAAGAAGGCTTCGCCGCCGTCCTGCGACAGCCGCAGCAGCGAGCGCTGGATCGCCGCCACCGTCTGCGCACTGACCAGGCCGTACTCGGTGGAGATGTCCTTGCGTTCATCGGCGACCAGACCGAGCAGGGCACGCAGGTCATCCAGGTCCAGCAGCAGCAGGCCGCGGTCGTCGGCCAGCTTGAACACGATGTCGAGCACGCCGGACTGGGTGTCGTTGAGCTCCAGGATGCGCGCCAGCAGCGTAGGACCCATCTCGCTCACGGTGGTGCGCACCGGGTGCCCCAGCTTGCCGTACAGATCCCAGAAGATCGTCGGGCTGGCGGCGGGCGCGTAGTCGGCCACGCCAAGGTCCTTCGCGCGCTGCAGCAGCGCCTCGGTGCCGGCGCCGGGCACCGCCAGGCCGGACACGTCGCCCTTCACATCGGCCAGGAACACCGGTACGCCGATCCGTGAAAAACCTTCCGCCAGGGTCATCAGGGTGACGGTCTTGCCCGTGCCCGTGGCCCCGGCCACCAGGCCATGGCGATTGCCCAGGCGGGGTTGCAGGGTCACGGCGATATCGTCGGTGATGCCTTTGCCGAGCAGGATCGGATCCATGGTCAACTCGCTTGTGCTGGTGCTGTGTGAATGGGCGGGATTCTAAACGTCGGCGCAGGTTGCCGGTCCGACCGGGTTGCCCCGATGCAAGCGGCGCGGCTACTCTGCCCCATCTTTCGCACACAGTGCCAAAAATGCCCGTTCCTGTCTTGCTTGTCCGTGGTTGGCCGCTGTTGGCGCTCGCTGCAATGCTCTCGTTCGTGCCGGAGGCCCATGCACAGAGGGTTTCGGCCCGCGACCGGGTGAAGATCGAGGCGCTGGACCAGCGCATGGCCGCCGCCGAGAAGCGCTATCGCGATGCGCTGGTGCTGGTGGCCAATGCCGATCCCAAGGGCAAGAACGAAGGCGACGCCGCGCTGGAGGACATGGAGGATGTGATCAGCGCCTGTGTCGCCCAGAAGGGCTGCCAGGTCAGCAACATGCTGCCGGCCTACAAGCGCCTGCTGAAAGACAACGCCGACACCCGCGATGGCGAGGGCGACGAACTGGCCAGCGACGGCGGCCTGCTGGAAGCCGACCCGGACCACATCGGCCCGCTGTCGGCCGACGTGCCCGAAGCGGCGCGTGCGGCGGCGCTGCTCAACGACAAGCGCCACGCCTTCGACAACATGGTCGAGTACAACCCGGCGGTGCAGGCCGGCATCCGCCGCTGGCTCACCGACATGCGCCCGGCCCTGATGACCACCTACGAGAACTACCAGAACCTGCGCCAGGTGATGTGGCCCGAGTGGGAGAAGCGCGGCCTGCCGGAGGCGCTGCTGTTCGGGATCATGGCCAAGGAATCCAATGGCCGCGTGCACGCCTCCTCGCGCGCCGGTGCCGCTGGCCTGATGCAGTTCATGCCGGCCACCGGCCGCCGCTTCGGGCTGGGTCCGGATGGCACCGGCTTCGACACCCGCTTCGATGCGCGCAGCGCGGCCGAGGCCAGCGCCACCTATCTCAACGAGCGCATGCGCGAACTCAATGGCAGCGTCGAGCTGTCGCTGGCCGGCTACAACGGCGGCGAAGGCCGCGCCGTGCGCGTGTTCAAGCAGAGCGGCGGCCAGGGCTTCTGGGTGGACAGCGTGTACAACCAGTTCCCCGGTGAAACCAAGGACTACGTGCCGATGGTGATCGCCGCGGCCTGGATCTTCCTGCACCCGCAGCAGTACGGCGTGGAGTTCCCGAAGATCAGCGCGCAGCCGGCGACGATCCGCCTGGCCAAGTCCACCACCATCTACGAGCTGACCATCTGCCTGGGCAGTGCCGGCACCCGCGACGGTTACATGCGCGCGCTGCGCAACCTCAACCCGCGCTACGAGGCCGACGGCTGGATTCCGGCCGGTACCACGATCAACGCCACCACCCGCATCGCCGGGCTGTACAACCGCTACTGCGTGAGCGGCCCGCGCGCGGACCTGGCACGCACCCTGATCACCGCCGATCTCAACGCGGCGATCGTGCGCCCCGCCGCGGCCAGCTACACCGGTAACGTGGCCGTGGGCAGCGTGGTGCCGGTGGCACAGGTGCAGGCCAGCGCAGTGGCCGCTACCCCGGTCGCCCCGGTGGCCACCCCGGCGGCAAAGCCCAAGGCCAAGCCGGTCCGCAGCCACAAAGTGGGCAAGGGCCAGACCCTGGGGTCGATCGCCGACAAGTTCCAGTGCGACGTGCGTGAACTGGCCCGTGCCAACGGCCTCAAGGCCCCGGCCTATGCGCTCAGGCAGGGTCAGGTGCTCAAGCTGCAGGGCTGCGGCAAGTAAGCACACGCCCAATGGAGTAGGCTGCCGGCATCACGCCCGCGGCCACTCCCTTTCGGCCACCGGGTCACGCATACAGGACAAGACGATGGATATCACCGCAATCAACGAGATGTTCGCCAACATCCGCGAAAACACCGATTGGGACCTCAATGGCCCGATGCTGTGGGGCTATTTCTTCGTCAACACCACCCCCGAGCCGCTGAGCGGCCTGGGCGAGAAGCTCGTCGGCATGGGCTACAGCCTGGTCGAGATCTTCGAGCCGGACCTGGAAGAGGGCGAGGCGCCGTACCACGTGCTGCACGTGGAGCGCGCCGAGGTGCACAGCGAAGCCTCGCTGGACGCCCGCAACCAGGAGCTGCAGGCGCTGGCCGAAGCCAATGGCGTGGAAGACTACGACGGCATGGACGTGGGCCCGGTCGAGATCTGACCGCAGCGGATCGCGCACAAAAAACGCCCCGGTTTCCCGGGGCGTTTTTTTGTGCGCGCCGATCACACGCTCGGCACCACCGTCACTTCAGGGTAGCCAGCGCCTGCCCCAACTGCACGGCATGCTCGGCATCCAGGTGCGGGGCGAACTCGGCCACGCCCGGCGGCAGCAGGATGATCACGGTGGAGCCGTAGTTGAAGCGTGCCATCTCCGCGAACCGCTGCAGCGTGATCCCCTTGCCGCGATAGTCCTTGCGGGTAATCGTGTCGCCGTAGGCCGGGATCTCTTCACCGCCCCACACGGTTTCCACGCCGGACACCAGCAGCGCGCCCACCATCACCGACACCATCGGGCCGAAGTCGGTATCGAAATGGCAGACCAGGCGCTCGTTGCGGGCGAACAGGCCGGGTACGTTGTTGACCGCCGCCGGGCCCACGCTGAACAGACGTCCCGGCACATGCACGGTTTCGCGCAGGGTGCCGGTCCACGGCATGTGCACGCGGTGGTAGTCCTTGGGCGACAGGTACACGGTGGCGAACAGGCCGTGGTGGAACACCTCGGCATCCTTGGCGTCGCCCAGCAGTTCGGCGGCGGTGAACGACTGGCCCTTGGCCTGGAAGATGCGGCCGTCCTCGATCGCGCCAAGCTGGCTGATGCGGCCATCGGCAGGCATCACCAGGGTGCGCGGGTCGGGCGCGGCCACGCGGGCGCCGGGCTTGAGCGCACGGGTGAAGAACTGGTTGAAGGTGGCGTAGCTGCGCGGATCGGGGTTGGCGGCCTCGGCCAGGTTGACGCCGAACTTCTCGGTCACGGTGTCGATCAGCCAGCGCGAGATCCGCGGGTTGCTGGAATACGCCAGGCGCCGCGCCATCGAGGACAGGAGGCGGTGGGGCAGGACGTAGCTCAGCGTGGTGGTCAGGCTCATGGTGCGGTTTTCTCGGTCAGCGTCTGCAGGTCGCGGGCAATGGCCTGCGCATTGAAAGGGGGGCGGATCAGGCCGGCAAGTTTGCCGTCCGGGTCGAGCACGGCCAGGCTGGCCGAGTGTTCGAGGGTGTAATCCTGGGGATTTTCATCGAAGTCTTTGCCGGGGACCTTCTGGAACACGAAGCCGAGGGAGGTGGCAAAGCGTTCGAGCGAGGGGACGTCGGCGGTGGCGGCCAGGGTGTCCTTGTGGAAGGCGTGCACGTACTCGCCGAGGCGGGCAGGGGTGTCACGTTCGGGATCCACGGAGATGAAGACAAGGCGGGGGCGGAGGGTTTCGGGCTGGGCTTCCCACTGTTTCTGGGCCTGGGCAAGGTCGGCCAGGGTGGTGGGGCAGACGTCGGGGCAGAAGGTGAAGCCCAGGAACACGAGGGTCCAGTGGCCTTTGAGCTCGCCGGGAATGAGGCGGGTGCCGTCGGACTGGCTGAGGTTGAAGTCAGGCAGGGGCCGGGGCTGGGGGTAGAAGGTGATCGATTCGGTAGCGGGGCGGTCGCTGGCCGGCGTGGGCGCGAACACTTTCTGCGCGGCGACCAGGCCCAGGCCGGCGGCCAGGGCGATGAGCAGGATGATGCCGACGTTGCGATTGAACATGGAAAGCCCGTTCCCGGAAGGGGCCACCATGATAGGGGTGGTGGCGGCGCTGTTGGGTCTTTTGGGGTTGGTTGGGGTTTCTTTTTAAGAGCGGTAAGTCTGAAGCAGAGGCGAAATCTGAAGCCGGAGCCGGAGCCGGAGCTTTGGAGCGGGAGCCTTGGTGTGCGGCGATCGGAGGCGGCGCCGGCACGGGTGGGGTTGCGGGGCACGCTGCAAGTACGTCCATGTAAGCTCCGTCGGCGCATCCATGCGCCTCAGGGCCCCGCAACCCCACCCGTGCCGACGCTCGACAGTTGGCTGGTGCCCCTTGGGTAAAGGCAAGAGCCAAGGCAAGGCCCAAGGCAAGGCCCGAGGCAAGGCCCGAGGCAAGGCCCGAGGCAAGGCCTGAGGCAAGGCCCGAGGCAGGGCAAGGTGTGGCGGGCCAGTGCATTTCACTGGCAGGGCGGTTGGGGTTGGTGCGAGGGGAGGGGGTCAGGTTGTGGGGAAGGTAGGGAGGTGCCGAGCAAGCTCGGCACTACTCCTCCCACCCGTGCGGGCGCAGGAG
>NZ_QAIW01000467.1:0-9885 GCF_003061285.1 Stenotrophomonas sp. HMWF003
GCGCTGGACAAGCCGATGCAGGTGGCGCGGGCGCTGCGGGGCGATCGGGCCGCCGGGTGCGGCGGCGTGGCGGCCTGGTGGCGGTGCCAATGGGCGGCTGAAGAGGCGCGAATTGTTCCACCACGGGCACGCACCGTCGCAGCCGGGATGCACCTGAACGCATGCCTGCCGTGCGCGCGCCGTTGCTGGCGGCGGGCGGGATTTCGATATATCGTTCCGCCATCGCATTCGATATATCGAAATGACCGCTCCGCGTGACCTCGACCGCCCTGCCCGCCCGCTGACCGCACGCCCGCTCAGCCGCGGCGACCTGCGCCTGCTGATACTGGCGCTGCTGGGCGAGCAGCCGCGCCATGGCTACGAGTTGATCCAACTGATCAGCGATATGTTCGTGCGGGTGTACACGCCCAGCGCGGGCTCGATCTACCCGGTGCTGGCGCAGTTCGAGGCGGCCGGCTGGGTGGGCGCCATTGAAGACGGCGGGCGCAAGCGCTACCAGCTGAGCGCGCTGGGGGCGGCCGAACTGGCCGCGCAGCGCGAAGAGGTGGACGCGGCGCTGCGCCGGGTGCGCGACAGCGCGCGCACGATCACCAAGGCCAACCTGCCGCCGAGCGTGCGCGACGCGCTGCGCGAGCTGAAAACCGCGCTGGGCCTGTGCCACGGCCGCTGGAACGAGACCAACGCCAGCAGCGTGGCGCAGGCCCTGCGCGACGCCGCCGCCCATATCCGCGGGCAAGGACGCTGAGCATGCCGTTCCCCGCTTCCACGTATTCGACCCAGCCAGCCCCGGCCAGCCAGGTCTTCCCCCTACGCCGCGCTGCGGCGCATTTGATTACAGGTGTTCCCCATGGCTGTGCATGAAAACAAGCTGCTGCGTCATACCGTGAAGTTCCGCCCGCTGCAGGTGCTGCGCACCGAAGAGATCAGCCCGTGCATGCGCCGGGTGATCGTGGGCGGGCCGGCGCTGGAAGGCTTCGATTCGCCCTCGCCGGACGACCACGTGAAGCTGTTCTTCCCCAATGCCGAGGGCCAGTTCGTGGTGCCGTTGATGACCCCGGAAGGCCCGCGCTACCCGGAAGGCCAGCAGCCCTCGCCCGCCCGCGATTACACCCCGCGCTGGTGGGACCTGGAGGCCGGTGAGCTGGCGCTGGATTTCGTCATGCATGGGCATGGCGTGGCGTCGAGCTGGGCCGCCAATGCGCAGCCGGGCGACGCGATTGCGGTGGGCGGCCCGCGCGGGTCGCACATGACCGCGCCGGACTACGACACCTACGTGCTGATCGGCGATGAAACCGCGCTGCCGGCGATTGGCCGCTGGCTGGAGACGTTGCCGGAAGGCGCGCAGGCCGATGTGTATATCGAAATTCCCGAGTCGGGCGACCGCCAGGAACTGCCGGAGGACGACCGCATCCGGGTGTCGTGGCTGGAGCGCAATGGCTGCGATGCGGCCAGCAGCACGCTGCTGGAAGACGTGCTGACCGATTTCGAGGAGCCCGAGGGCGATACGTTCTACTGGATCGCCACCGAGTCGCGCCGGGCGCGGATGATGCGCAAGTACATCGAAGGCCACCTGGGCGTGCCCAAGGATTGGATCCGTTCGACCGGCTACTGGAAGGCCCACGCCGACGAGCACGACGGGGACTGAGCCGCGCTGCCTCTCCGGTGCCTTGTGCGAGTGCCGGGCCACGGTGCCTTGCGCAGGCGCCGGGACCGTTTGGGAAGGCCGACCTTCGTTGGTCCAAGCGGAGCCCGAGCGACCACCGCAGATGGAAACCCATGACCGCCGCCCGCCCGTAGGTGCCTGCGGGCGTTGGGGTGGCGGGAACCCCGCCGAGGCGGCTGGCGTAGCCAGACCGCGACGAGCACCGGCTGCGAATGCGACAATCGCGTTTTGGGCCGGTGCTTTTCCATGCAAGCAGTTTCTTCTTCGGCGCTGGCCGACCTGATCGCCCGCGCCGAGCGCGCCGACCCCGCCCTGGATGCCGCGCTGACCGCGCTGGCGCCGTCGGTGGGCGGCAACGTGGCGCCGCTGCGGGCGGCGATGGTGCCGCTGGCACAGGTGCTGACGGCGCTGGTGCAGGCCAACGCGGATATCGGCCTGGTGGCCGATGAGCTGCGCCGGTACCAAAAGTTTGCCGCGCCCGGTAAGCCGAGCCTGCAGATCGTGCAGCTGCGCAAGCAGCAGGCCACGGTGAAGCAGGCCGCGTTGATTGCCCGGCAGAATTTCGCCCAGGCCACGCACGCCTTCCTGCGCGACGGCGGGTTGACCGCACCGGCACGCCGGCTGCCGACCGACTTTGCCACCGCGTGGCTGGGCAAAGTGGCGGCGGCGGTAGCGGCGGGCTGAAGGGCACCCACCGCGTAGAGCCGGGCTCTGCCCGGCTTGTATCGGACGTTCATGGCGCCCACCCGCGTATATCCGGCTTCCATGACGCCGGAACGAAGAACAGCCGGGCAGAGCCCGGCGCTACGCGGCTTGGGTCACGCGTTCATGGCCGCCGACTTGGATGATGCGTCGGTTACGTCCGCCGCCACACGCCGCCAGCCATACCGTTTGGCCAGGCCTACCTCGATCAGTACCAGCGCCATGATGATCAGCAGTGGCAGCAGCAGGCCGACATAGATGCCGGGCATCATGCTGGTGAGCTGCGCCTTGAGCAGGCGGATGACGCCTTTGGTGTGCAGCAGTTCGTTCATGCGCATGCCCAGCGCTTCGCGGAAGACTTTCTTGTCCACGCCGCTGTAGCTGGCCACTTCCTTGGACACGCTGTCTTCCACCCATTGCGACATCAACGCGCTGCGCAGGTGGTCGATGCCGCTGCGGGTCCAGCGCGTGAGCGTGCCTTCGCCCTGCAGGTAGCTGGCCCCGGGCAATGGGTGATCGGCCAGGTAGGCGTCCACCACCTGGCGGGTGGCGTCGTGCACGGTGGCGTCGCTGCGCATCAACGTGGCGAGGGCGGGATCGTCGAGGGACTGTTCGAAATCCACCATCCAGCTGGCCACCAGGGTCTGCAGGTGCGGCTGGAAGTGGTCGATCTGTTTGTACAGTGCGCGCTGCGCGCCGGCCGCAAAGCCCAGCTGCAGGCCGGTGAACGCGAACAGCAGCGGCAGCAGCACCACATAGGTGGCCAGGGTGTAATGGTGCCAGCGGTTGCGCCGGGCGAACCAGCGGCGGCGATGCATGGCCAACCAGGTGGCGATGCCCAGGCCCAGGCCGACCAATGTGCCGATCAGGCTGCCCCCGATCAGGTCGAGCAGGCTCAGGCCGGTCCAGAATTCCATCATCCAGAAGTGTGCGTCTTGCACGGGTGTGCTCCTGTTGCGCGTGAAGCGGGGGAGTGTAGGCGATGCAGCGAGATCGCCGGGGTGATCGCCATCCCGGTAGAGCCGACCGTTGGTCGGCTGTCGCGGCAATGGGCGCATCGATGTCATGCAACGGCAGCCGACCAACGGTCGGCTCTACCCCGGTGGGGTCCGCGCAAGCAACAGAGGCCCCTCGCAATCCCCACCCCCACCCAAACAAAAAGCCCGCCTTTCGGCGGGCTTTCTGCTGTTCCTACATCAGCAACCGATCAGGCAGCCGGCTTTTCGCCGGTGGCTTCGGTGGTGATGCGGATGTTCACTTCATCGCTCACGTTCGGGGCGTACGCGCCCACGCCGAAATCGCTGCGCTTGATGGTGGTGGTGGCGTCGAAGCCGGCGGCCGGCACCTTCGCCATCGGGTGCTCGCCACCGCCGTTGATGGTCACATCCAGGGTCACCGGCTTGGTGATGTCCTTGATGGTCAGGTCGCCGGTGACGGTGAGCTTGTTGGTGCCGTTGGCTTCCACCTTGGTGCTCTTGAACGAGGCCGCCGGGAACTTGGCCGCGTCGAAGAAGTCCGCGCTCTTCAGGTGCTCGTCGAACTTGGCGGTGAAGCTGTTGAGGCCGGTCAGCGGCAGCTTCACTTCCACGGTGGACTTGGTGACGTCGGCAGCGTCATACACCAGGGTGCCTTCGGCGGCGCCGAAGTGCGCGGTCGGGTGCGAGAAGCCGAAGTGGCTCCACTGCGCCAGCACGTCGGTGTGGGTCGGGTCGAGCTTGTAGGTGCCCGACGCGATCTGGATGGCTTCGGCAGCCGGGGCGGCCGGGGCAGCAGCGGTATCGGCAGCCGGGGTGGTGGCGGCAGCGGCCGGGGCAGCGTCGGCCGCCGGGGCGGCAGCTTCGTCGGCCGGCTTGGAGCAGGCGGCGATGGCCAGGGTGAGGGCCAGCGGCAGCAGCAGTTTGCGGGTCATGGTCATGTCAGGTCTCTCTCGAATACGAAGGGAAAAGAAGGAAGGTGAGGCAAACAGCCCGTCCGCTCAGACGGGCCGGGGTCTGGCGGGAACGCTTATGCGATGCGTGCTGCTTCGTCGAAGCTCAGGCGGGGCAGCCGCGGGAACAGGCCCGAAGAATCACCGTACCCCAAGTTGACCAGGAAATTCGACTTGATCGCGGTGCCCTTGAAGAAGGCTTCGTCGACCTTGGCATTGTCGAAGCCGGACATCGGGCCGGCATCCAGACCCAGCGCGCGGGCGGCCAGGATCAGGTAGGCGCCCTGCAGGCTGCCGTTGCGGAATGCCCCTTCGGTGCGGGCTTCACGCGGGCCGTCGAACCATGCCTTGGCGTCGGTGTGCGGGAACAGGTAGGGCAGCTTTTCGTGGAAGTCTTCGTCGAAGGCGACGATCACCGTGACCGGGGCGGCCAGGGTCTTGTCGTGATTGCCTTCGGACAGCGCCGGGGCAAGCTTGGCCTTGGCTTCGGGGCTCTTCACGAACACGAAGCGCGCCGGGCTGCCGTTGGCCGCGGTCGGGCCCCACTTCAGCAGTTCGTACAGCGCCTGCAGCTGGCTGTCTTCGACGGGGGTGTCGAGGAAGGCGTTCTGGGTGCGGGCGGTACGGAACAGCTGGTCAAGCGCAGCATCGTTGAGCACGTGGGACATGAAGCCTCCAGAAAAGGGGGAGAAACCGGGTGTCGCCTGCCGGCCGGTCGGGGTGACCGTGGGAGGGGCGAAGGCTGGCAGTGTAGAGTGTCGTGACAGTTGCAACACCCAGCCTGACTGAAACGAATTAATGCCATACGTGAAACGATGGAGTCCGCCCTGGACGATCACTGACGGCCGTGCCGGCAATGTGCGGCAGGCGGTGGCGCTGGCGTCGGCACTGAAACTGGGCGCGCATCAACCGCTGGTGCTGACCCCGCGCGCGCCGTGGCGCTGGCTGGCGCCGCGCTGGCTGCCGGGCGCCGCCCGCGGATTTGGCGAGGCCTTCCAACAGCTGGCCGCCGAACACCCGCAGCTGGCCATCGGCTGTGGCCGGCAGGCCGCCGGGGCCCTGCGCGAACTGCGCCGGGGCGGCACCCGGGTGGTGCAGATCCTGGACCCGCGGATCAGCGCGCGGCACTGGGACCTGGTGGTGGTGCCCGAACACGACCGCCTGCGCGGCAGCAACGTACTGACCCTGCTGGGCAGCCTGAACCCGGTCAACGATGACTGGCTGGCGTGCGGGCGCGCGGCGTTTGCCGCCTTCGGTGCACTGCCCGGCCCGCGGACTGCGTTGCTGGTGGGTGGCCCTACCCCGCACGCGCCGTGGCACGAGCCGCACATGGTGCAGGTGTTCCAGCAGTTGGCCGCACAGCTGCGTGCCGAAGGTGGCAGTCTGCTGGCCACCACCTCGCGGCGCACGCCGCCGGCACTGGTGGGGGCGCTGCGCAGTGCCTTCGCCGATGTTCCGCATGTGATCTGGGGCGACGGTGGCGACGGCGTCAATCCGTATGCGGGCCTGCTGGGTTGGGCCAACCGCGTGGTGGTGTCGCCCGATTCGGTGAACCTGCTGTCCGAGGCCTGCGCCACGCGCATGCCGGTGGCGGTGGCGCTGGCCGACCAGGCGCAGGCGCGGCTGGCGCTGTTCCAACAGGCGCTGCGCGAACGCGGGCGGTTGCAGCCGCGCTGGCTGGACTGGCACACCGATGGGCGCATTGAACCGCTGCGCGAGACCACGCGCATCGCCGCCGAAGTACAGGCGCGCCTGCTGCCGGTATGATGCGCCGGCGGCACCGTGCCGTGGGAGAACACGCCTCATGGAAGACCGCCGTCCTGCGATGATCACGCGCCTGCGCCAGGCGCTGCTGTGTGGGCTGTTGCTGGGCACTGCCGCGCTCGCCCACGCCGAACCGCAGTGCGTGGAACGCTACCCCACGCCGGCCGCGCTGGCGTCGATGTTCGATGTGGCGCTGGCCACCACCGACGCACTGGATGCGCTGGACGGTGTGGACGTGGTGCTGGTGGCACGCGGCGGCCAGGATCTGAGCAAGTACGGGTTGCGCCACAGCCATGTGGCCTTCCTGCTGCGCGAGGACGACGGCCAGTGGCGCGCGGTGCACCTGCTCAACCCCTGCAAGACCGCCGACTCGCACCTGTTCCGCGAAGGCGTGGCCACCTTCATCGGTGAAACCTCGGCGCATACCGACCTGCGCATCGGCGTGCCCACGCCGGCGCTGCGGGCGACGTTGAAGACGATGCTGACCCAACCCGCCATCCAGGCGCGCGCCCTGCACGAGGCACGCTACAGCGTGGTGGCCTATCCGTTCAGTACGGAATACCAGAACTCCAACCAATGGATCCTGGAAGTGCTGGCGGCGGCGTTGGCGCAGAACGAAGACGGCACGCTCATCGTCAACCGCACCCAGGCGCAGGACTGGCTGAAGCAGCACAAGTACCGGCCCAGCACGCTGCACATCGGCGTGGCCAAGCGCTTGGGCGCGCGCTTCTTCGTGCCCAATGCGGCCGTTACCGACCACCCCGCGGGCGAGCGCATTTCGGGCAATTATTCGGTGGTGACGGTGGAATCGGTGTTCGACTTCGTGCAGCAGCAGAAGGGGCTGCAGATGGAACTGCCGATCGCACACGTGGCGGTGGACGGCATTACCGCGCCCAAGCCGTGAGTCAGCTGCGGGCAGTGCCAGTGCAGGCATACTGCGCGCCTATGTCGATGTATCTGAAAAGGACCCCCCGATGACACGGATTTCGCGCCTTGCTGTTTCCCCGCTGCTGGCCGTTGCGTTGTGCGCCACCAGCGTGCCCGCCTCGGCGCAGATGTTGACGGGTAACAAGCACCCGGTGGCCAGCAGCGTCATCGTGACCTCGATCGTGAGCGTGGTCGTGGTGACCGCGCCGGTCTGGATGGTCTCGGCCGGGGTGAGCAAGGCCAGCGACGGCTCGGCCCGACGCAGCCGCGCACGCGCCGAGGCAAAGAAGGCCAAGCCGCTGCCGCCGCTGACGGTGGAGAAGGTGGAGCACACCGCCGATGGCGGCATCCAGCTGGCCCTGCAGAATCCGCAGGCACCGGATGACCTGGCCGTGCTGCAGTGGCCGGCCCAGGCCGACAGCCCGGTAACCGCCGTGGCGGTGGGTGACGTGTTGGCCTTTACCCCCACCGAAGGCGGCGCGGGCTGGAACGTGGCCAACGCGCAGGGCACCACGCTGGCGTTCCTGCCCACCGACCCGGACGCGGCGCAGCCGAGTACACGCTGGTAAGGCGCTGCCGCATGAAACAGACATTCGCGCTTTCTCTGCTGGCGGTGACACTGCTGGCCCCCGCCCTGCCCGCGTCGGCGCAGGACCTGAGCCGCGCCTCGCCGGTGACCAGCAGCGTGCTGGCCACCTCGGTGGTGAGCCTGGCGGTGATCACCGCGCCGGTGTGGCTGAGCGCGCTGGGGGTCAGCGAACTGCATGACGCCTCGATGCCGCACAACCGCGCTGCCCGGGCCGCGGCGAAGAAGGCCGGGCCGCTGCCGCCCCTGACCGTGGAACGCGTGGCCCAGCAGCCCGATGGCGCTTACCGCGTGGACCTGCGCAACCCGCAGGCGCCGGACGAGCTGGCGGTGGTGGAATGGCCGGCCCGTGCCGACAACCCGGCCGCCGGCGTGAAAGTAGGCGACGTGCTGGATTTCAAGCCGACCCCGGCCGGGGCTGGCTGGACGGTGGCCAATGCCGGCGGCGCGGCACTGGCGTTCCTGCCGACCACCACGGCGGCGGCCACCAGCATGAGCGAACGCTTCTAGATGAACCGGCCCGGGGTGGCCCTGCGCCGCCCAAGCCCGGATAATCCGCCGCTTCCCTGACTTCCCCGGTGCGCCATGTCTGTGCGTCCTTCGATCACCTTTGCCCCGTTGACCCCGCGCGCGCTGTTGCTGGCGGTGCTGGCCATGGGCGCGGTGGTGCTGGGCAGCAACGTGCTGGTGCAGTACCCGATCAACGACTGGCTGACCTGGGGCGCCTTCAGCTACCCGGTGGCGTTCCTGGTGAGCAACCTGATCAACCGGCGCTTCGGGCCGCAGGCGGCGCGCAAGGTGGCGTGGGCCGGGTTCGCGCTGGCGGTGGTGCTGTCGATCTGGATCGCCACGCCGCGCATCGCGGTAGCCTCGTGCCTGGCGTTCATTGCCGCGCAGCTGCTGGACATCACCGTGTTCGACCGGCTGCGCCGCGGGCACTGGTGGCGCGCGCCGATGGTGGCCACCACCTGCAGCGCCACGCTGGACACGACGATCTTCTGGAGCATCGCCTTTGCCGGCTCCAGCTTGCCGTGGGTGAGCTGGGCCGCGGGCGACCTGGCGGTGAAGCTGACCATCGGCGTGTTCCTGCTGGCGCCGTTCCGCGCGTTGCTGTGGAAGATGGCGCCGCGCGCGGCGTAACTGCGCTGCGGCGGTGTACCGGCTGGACAGTGCGCACGCGGGTGCAGCAGGCTGTGGCGATGGACATCGATGCCACTTACAAGCGTGCCGTGGAACGCCGGGTGCGCGCACGCCTGGCTGCCGTTGCTGCCACCCACGCCGGCGTGCGTACGCGCGGGCTGGACTGGGTGGTACGTGAGGGGAAGACCGAACTGGCCAGCGCCGGGCTGTACCCGCTGCGTGCGGCAGGTGGCTGGGCCGCCACGTTGACCGTGCACTGCCCGACGGCAGTGGCGTTCTGCAGGACCTGGGCCGACGGCACGGCTTCGGCGTTGCCCAACCCGGACATGCTGATGGCGGTGATGTCGACTGCCGGCGGCATGCCCGGCTTTGCCGGCCACAGTGGCGTGATCGTGCGGGCTGGCACCCACAATGCCGATGCGCTGGCCCAGCAGCTGGTCGACCGCCTGGCCGATGCCGCCCTGACGCGCGCGTTGGCCTGGCGCACGGTGCCGGTGGCGCTGATCGATGACGTGGTAGCGCACAGCGCGTTCTACGCCTGGCCGCTGCAGACGGTGCTGTACATCGCCCAGCGCAATGGCCTGGCGGCCGACGACCCCAGGCTGCACGACGCGCTGCAGCGCCGCGCCATCCTGCGCCGTGGTGAACGCGACCGGGCCCTGGTACAGCGCGCGCTGCCCGGGTAGAGCCACCCCATGGGTGGCTGCCCGGTGCCGGGCGAAGAGCAGCCGGGCAGAGCCCGGCGCTACGCGGGGTGTTCGGCATCGGTAGAGCCACCCCGTGGGTGGCTGCGTGGTGCCGCGCGAAGAGCAGCCGGGCAGAGCCCGGCGCTACGCGGGGGGTTCGGCATCGGTAGAGCCACCCCATGGGTGGCTGCGCGATGCCGGGCGAAGAGCAGCCGGGCAGAGCCCGGCGCTACGCGGGGGCTTCGGTATCGGTAGAGCCACCCCGTGGGTGGCTGCCCGGTGCCGGGCGAAAAGCAGCCGGGCAGAGCCCGGCGCTACGCGGGGTGCGGGGTCTGGAACGGGAGGCCGGCTGCGTCGCAGGCGGCGCTGATGACCGCGCGGGCTTCTTCCAGCGCAGGCGTGGGCGCGGCCAGCCGCGGGCGGCGGTCGAGGGTGCAGGCCAGGCCGACGTCCAACAGTGCGGCGTGCGCGTCATGCAGGCTCTGGCGGG
>NZ_QAIW01000467.1:9895-11535 GCF_003061285.1 Stenotrophomonas sp. HMWF003
GTCGCGCGGTTCCAGCACCTGCGGGTGCGCGCCGGCGCTGTCGAGGACGCCGGTCTGCAGCAGGAATTCCAGGTCGACGATGCCGCCGGCGCCCTGCTTCAGGTCCAGCCGCGCGGCGTCGCTGCGGTCCAGTTCGGTGCGCATGCGCGCGCGCATCTTCACCACGTCGGCGTAGAGCACGTCGGCATCGCGGGGGCGGGCGAGCGTCTGCGCGCGCACGCGTTCGAAATCGGCCAGCAGAGTGGCGTCGCCGGCGATGCCGCGTGCGCGTACCAGCGCCTGGTGTTCCCAGGTCCACGCACGCTCGCGCTGGTACTCGGTGTAGCTGGCCAGCGAGGACACCAGCGCGCCCTTGCCGCCGTCCGGGCGCAGGCGCACGTCGATGTCGTACAGGCGACCGGCGGCAGTGACCGCGCCCAGCAGCGCCATCACCTTCTGCGCCAGGCGGGCATACCAGCGGCCCGGGTCGAGCGGACGCTTGCCGTCGCTGCTGTCCTGGTCGGCCGGGTGGTCGTGCAGGAACACCAGGTCCAGGTCCGAGCCGAAGCCCAGTTCCAGCCCGCCCAGGCTGCCGTAGCCGATGATCGCAAAGCGCCCGCCGGGGATCACGCCGTGCGCCTGCTGCATGTCGGCGGCCGCCAGGGCATGCACGGTCACCACCACCGCCTGGGCCAGTTCGGCCAGCTGGCGGGTGCTGTCCACGGCGCGCTGGCGGCCGTCGAGGGTGGCCAGCGCCATGCGGAAGCTGAGCGCCAGGCGAGTCTCATTGAGCAGGCGCAGCGCGGCTTCGGGATCGTCCACGGCCAGCGCGGCATCGCACTCGGCCTGCATCGCGTCCGCGTCGGGCATCGGCCCGGACACGCGCACATCCAGCAGCTCATCCAGCAGCAATGGGTACGCCGCCAGCCGTTCGGCCAGCAGCGCGCTGCGCGCCAATACGTCCACCAGCCGCGCCAGCGCGCTGGGCTGTTCGTCGAGCAGCGCCAGGTAGCTGGTGCGGCGCAGGATAGCCTGCAGCAGGCCGAGCACGCGCTTGAGCGCGGCGTCGGGCTGGGGCGACCGGGTGGCGGCGTGCAGCAGCGCCGGCAGCACGCGGTCCAGCCGCGCGCGGGCGCTGTCGGACAGCGACTTCACGCCAAGCGACTGCGCGAAATCGCGCAGCGACTGGTCGGCGCTGTGCGGGTCGTGGAAACCGGCCTCGGCGAGGATCTCGGCGCTGCCGTTGTCGGGCAGGCCGCGCCAGTAGTTGGACAGCGCATCGGGCGCGGCCTGGCCCTTGCGCGGGGCCAGCAGCGCGCCGAACTCGGTGCTGACCCGGGTGCGTTGCACCTCCAGCGCGGCTACCAGCGCGTCCCAGTCGGGGTAGCCCAGGCCGGTGGCGATGCGCAGGCGGTCGGTGGGGTCGGTAGGCAGCGCGTGGGTCTGCGCATCGCGCAGCATCTGCAGGCGGTTTTCCAGCCGGCGCAGGAAGCCGTAGGCATGCAGCAGGTCGTCACCGTCCTGCGCGGCCATCTGCCCACACGCCACCAGCGCGGGCAGCGCATGCAGCAGGCGGCGTTCGCGCAGGCTGGCTTCGCGACCGCCGCGGATCAGCTGCAGGGCCTGGCACAGGAATTCGATTTCGCGGATGCCGCCGGGGC
>NZ_QAIW01000467.1:11545-12296 GCF_003061285.1 Stenotrophomonas sp. HMWF003
AGTCGCGGCCTTCGCGCTGGAAGTACTGGTCCATGCCGGCAAACGACAGCGCCACCCGGCCGGCACTGCCGAACGGGCGCAGGCGCAGGTCGACGCGGTGGCTGAAGCCGTCCACGGTGGTTTCATCCAGCAGCCGCGCCAGGCGCTGGCCGAGCCGGGCGAAGTATTCCTCGGCCGCCAGCGGGCGCGCACCGTCGGATTCGCCGCCTTGCGGGTAGGCGTAGACCAGGTCGACATCGGAGCTGAAATTGAGCTCGCCACCGCCGAGCTTGCCCAGCCCGAACACCACCAGCTGCTGGGCGCTGCCGTCGGCGGCGCGGACCACGCCATGCCGGGTGGCAAATTCCTGCTCGAGCGCGGCCAGGCCGATGCCCAGGCAGTCTTCGGCCAGGGCGGTGGCGCCGGCCAGGGTGGCGGGCACGTCGTCGAGCCCGGCCAGGTCGCGCCAGATCAGCCGGGTGGAGGCGGCGGTGCGGTAGCGGCGCAGGCGCTGCGGCCAGTCGCTGGGGTGTTGCGGGTCCAGCTCGGGCCGCGCCAGCGATGGGCAACCGGGCTGGGTGAGGTGGGCCAGCAGCGCCGGTTGGCGGCACAGGGTGTCGATGGCGAAATCGCTGGTGATGGCCAGCAGGCGTACCTGGTCCAGAACCTCGGCCGGTGGCGGCCAGGTGCCGCTGTCGGCCAGCGACAGGGCCAGGCGCGCCAGGGCGCGGTCGACGAGGGGAACGAGGGCGGCGGGGACGGCGTCGGCGGG
>NZ_QAIW01000467.1:12385-20522 GCF_003061285.1 Stenotrophomonas sp. HMWF003
TGGCGATAGCGACCGTCCGTCTTTCTTCGGCCGAGGTCATGCGTTCGCCGCGGTGATGGGCTGGGTCGGCGGTCGATGGGGATCCGACCCTACTGGCTGGGCCTGGCGCAGCGCCCAGCTCTGCCTGGCCTGGATCGGCCGTGCATGGACAGTGGTATACGGGGCCGTTCCCAAATTTCAGACAATAAAAAGCCCGCTTGCAGCGAACTGCCAGCGGGCTCTGCTCCCTCCCCCACGTCGGGATGCAGGTCGATCTTCTAGGGTCCTCGGAAAAGTTGCACGCTGCACTGCAAAACAATACTTGCGGGTACAGAAGTGATCGCGAAACTGAACAGGGGTGCCGATAGCGCGAAGCGCCATCCCACCTTGGTCGCACACCCCGCACGGCGTGGATCGCCGATAATGCAGATCCCCCCAGAAACGTTGTCGTCATGTCTGTCGATCGCATTGCCAACGCGCGTCTGCGTGACCGCGTTGTATCCGCTGAAGCTGCCGCCGCCCTGATCCAGCCGGGTGAAACCGTCGCCATGAGCGGCTTTACCGGTTCAGGTTATCCCAAGGCGGTGCCGGTGGCGCTGGCCCAGCGCATCGAGGCGGTGCATGCCCAGGGGTTGCCGTTCCAGATCAGTCTGATGACCGGCGCGTCCACCGCCCCGGAGCTGGACGGCGCCCTGGCCAAGGCCGACGGCATCGCCATGCGCATGCCGTTCCAGAGCGACCCGGATGCACGCAACCGCATCAACGAGGGCAAGCTGGATTACATCGACATCCACCTCAGCCACGTGGCCCAGCACGTGTGGTTCGGGTTCTATGGCGACATCGACACCGCGGTGGTGGAAGTGTCGGCCATTCGTGAGGACGGCTCGCTGGTGCCGTCCACCTCGGTGGGCAACAACAAGACCTGGCTGGACCTGGCCAAGAAGGTGATCATCGAGGTCAACGAGTGGCAGCCGGCCGGCGTGGACGGCATGCACGACATCTACTACGGCACGGCGCTGCCGCCGCACCGCAAGCCGATTCCGCTGGTGCACGCCAACGACCGCATCGGCGAAACCTCGCTGCGCTGCGACCCGGACAAGATCGTGGCGGTGGTGCGCACCAACGGCCCGGACCGCAACAGTCCGTTCAGCCCGATCGACACCACCAGCGAGCAGATCGCCGAACACCTGATCGATTTCCTGAAGCACGAAGTGGCCAAGGGCCGGCTGCCGGCCAACCTGCTGCCGCTGCAGAGCGGCGTGGGCAACATTCCCAACGCGGTGCTGGCCGGGCTGGCCAAGAGCGGCTTCCGCGACCTGGCCGCGTTCACCGAGGTGATCCAGGACGGCATGCTCGACCTGCTGCGCGACGGGGTGCTGAGCTATGCCTCGTGCACCGGGTTTGCACTGAGCCCGCAGGCCAATGAAACGTTCAAGGCGAACATCGATTTCTACCGCGAGCGCATCATCATGCGCACGCAGGAAATCTCGAACCATCCCGAACTGGTGCGCCGCTTGGGCTGCATTGGCATGAACGGGATGATCGAGGTGGACCTGTACGGCAACGTCAATTCCACCCATGTGATGGGCACGCGGATCATGAACGGCATTGGCGGCTCGGGCGACTTCGCGCGCAACGGGTTCCTGTCGGCGTTCCTGAGCCCGTCCACCGCCAAGAACGGCAGCATCTCGGCGATCGTGCCGATGGTGAGCCACGTGGACCACACCGAGCACGACGTGTCGGTGATCGTGACCGAGCAGGGCCTGGCCGACCTGCGTGGGCTGACCCCGCGCAAGCGCGCGCGGGTGGTGATCGACAACTGCGCGCACCCGGATTTCCGCGACCCGCTCAACGATTACTTCGAGCGCGCCAGCCGCGACAGTTACGGCAAGCACACTCCGCATCTGCTGCCCGAAGCGTTGTCGTGGCACCAGCGGTGGCTGGATACGGGCACGATGAAAGCATGATCCACCGGCGGTAGGCCACGACCGTTGGTCGTGGCACTCCGGTGTTACGCGTTACGCGTTACGCAGCGTCGCCAGCGATTCGGCCTGCAGGCGTTCGTAGATCGCGAATTCGTCTTCGACCTGCATGCCCAGCGCCTGCTCGAATGCGTCACGGTTGGCATGGGCGGCATACGCGCGCTGCTCTTCCCCGCCCAGGTTGGACTGGAAGATGCCCGCGGCACTGACCGGCAGGAAATCCTCGTAGACGATCGGGTCGGCGCTGGCCAGGCCGGCGGCGATCAGTGCTTCGGCCGGCAGGTCGCCGATGGCGGACGGGTCGGCGCGGCCGGCGTCGGTGAGGGCATAGCGGTAGTAGCCCAGGCCCTCGCGACGCAGGGTGGCGTGGTCGTCCGGGAACCCGGTGAATGCCGCGGCCAGGCGGGTCGGGTAATCCTGCCCGGTGCTGCCGGCGCCGCCACTGTCGCGTGCCTGGGCCAGCAGCTGGTCGTACAACGCGCGGCCCTTCGGGGTGAGTGCCAGGCCACGCTGTTCGATCTCACCGAAACGCGCGGTGTGGGTGCCGGCATCAGCCGCCTCGCCCGACGGGAAGTGCACGGTTTCCTGCAGCGCCTTGAAGCTGGTCTGGCGCAGCAGGATCGGGCAGCGACGCGGCGGCGGGCCTTCGACCACGGCCTTGGCGTCGATGCCGCGCGCGAGCATGGCCGCCTGCGCAGCGTCGATGTCCAGCGTGCGCGGGGTGAGGTGGTTGATGTGCGGGCCACGGAAGCTGACCACGTCGGCAATCAGGCGGTGCGCGTCGTGCAGGGCGTGGTAGGTGGGCAGCGACACGGTGGCATCCCCGTGCCAGCGGAAGGTCTCCAGCGATTCGATGACGAAGCGGCGGGCATCGTCCTGGCTGAGGCCACCGTCGCGCTCGGCCTGGTCGATCAGGGCCAGCGCGGTGTCGGTGAAGATGCGGCGCCGGGCCAGGATGCGCGCCGATTCCTCGCGCAGCGCGGCGTCTTCGATCAGCTCCAGCCGCAGCAGCGAGGTGAACACCCGGAACGGGTTGTGCGCCAGTGCCTTGGCGGTGCGCGGACGGAACGCGGTGGAATGCACCGGCACGCCGGCCACCGACAGGTCGTAATAGCCCACCGGGTGCATGCCCATCACTGCGAACAGGCGGCCCAGCGTGGCCAGTTCCTCGGCGGTGCCCACGCGGATGGCGCCGTGGCGCTCCTGGTCCAGGCGGCTGCGTTCGTCGGTGCGGTCCAGCTGCTCGGCCAGTGCCGGGTTGGCGGTGAGCACGGCATCGTTGATCTCGGCCACCAGGTCCACCAGCGTGCCGTACAGCGGCACCTCGGTGCGGTACATGGTGGACATGGCCTGGGCGAACAGGCTGCGGATATCGTCGGGTGAAACGAAACGGTCGGCGCTCATTACGTACTCGGCAACGGATCACGGGGGAAGGTGCAGCAAGCGCGCATTGTCGCCGAGGGCGGGGGGTTACCGCGATCTGCACAGCAACAAAGGGGCGTTTGCGGGTAGAGCCACCCCATGGGTGGCTGCCCTTCGCGACCATGGCATTCCGTGCAGCCACCCATGGGGTGGCTCTACCCGGTGCGGGCATGCGCAGATCCGTGCAGCCACCGGTGCGGGCGTGCGCAGAGATCTAGCGCGTGGGCGGCGTGGGGTTGCTCGCTGCGCGCTGGCGCTGGGCGCGGTCGCCGAGCTGGCGCTGCAGGGTGGCGTCCAGCGTGATCGGGCGGTCCCAGTGGTCGTGGCTGGCCACGATGGCGTGGCGCAGCGCGCGCCAGTGCAGGTTGGTCGGCGTGACCGGCAGCGCGGCCACCACGTCCTCCCAGCGCTTGGGCTGGCCCTCTTCCGATACCGCGCGGCTCCAGGCCTGCACGCTGTCGCGGCAGGAGCGCTCGATGGCATGGGCCCAGAAACAGGCGAAGTAGATGTCACCCGCCTGCCAGCCGTGGGTGTACATCAGCGCGGCGATGTAGCCGCGCGACACGCCGGCATAGCGCGCCACCTCGTCCAGGAAACTGTCCGGGTAGCGTTCGGCATAGTGGTTGATGTCCTGCAGCTGGCCGTCCACCCAGGCGTCGCCGGTATCGACGACATACGTCTCGGACTTTTCAGCAGTCTGCTGCGCCGATGCCGCCCACGGCAGCATCAGCACCAGCAGCACCAGCCACGTGCGCAAGTTCATGGGACACCACCGCCGCCGCGCTGCATGCCGGTCAGGCCTGCGCGGCCTTGGCTTCGATGGCGCGCAGGGCCTGCGGCCAGTCGAAGGCGGTCGGGGCGTCGACCATGCGCGGTTCGTCGTCGGCCACGCCGTGCTGGGTTTCATGCGCCCAGGTCACCGCGTACGGGGTGTGGATGCCCCAGCCGCCCAGGGTGATCACCGGTTCGATGTCCGAGCGCAACGAGTTGCCGACCATGCAGAAGCGCTCGATCGGCAGATCGAATTCTTCCAGCACGCGCGCGTAGGTTTCCGGGTCTTTCTCGGACACGATCTCGATGCGCGGGAACAGGTCGCGCAGGTTGGCCAGCTTGATCTTGGCCTCCTGGTGGAACAGGTCGCCCTTGGTGATCAGCACCACCGGATAGTCCCGCGCGATCTCGGTCACCGACTCACGCACGCCGTCGATCAGCTCGACCGGGTGGCGCAGGGTGTCATGGCCGATGTCCAGGATCTGCTGCAGGTCACGCGCGGTGATCATCTGCTGGGTGATCTCGATGGCCGCCTCGACCATCGACAGGGTCATGCCCTTCACCCCGTAGCCGAACACGCCGAGATTGCGCTGCTGGACTTCGAGCAGGTGGCGTGCGGTCTGGGTGTCGTGCACGTCGATGTAGCGCGACAGGATGTCGAGGTAATCCTGCTCGGCCTTGCGGTAATAGTCTTCGCTCTTCCACAGCGTGTCGTCACCGTCAAAACCGACCAGGCCGATGGCGCCGGTGGGCGCGGGCGAGGAGGTCATCATCGGGCAAGGATAACAACAGCGCCGCGCCAGCCCAATGACATCATCGGCTCACTGGCCGAACGGCCGCGGCCCGTCCCAGCCCAGTACGCCGCGCTGCGGCAGCTCGATGCGGGTAAGCAGCCACTGGCCCGGGCCCTGCCAGCTGAATTGGCGGTAGCTGCTGGCCAGCTGCCCGGTCTCCTGCCACCACGCCATGAGCGCGGCCGGGCCTTCGGGATCATGCGGCTGGTACTGGAACGGCAGGCCGCGGGTGTTGAGCTCGCCCAGCACCTGCTGAAGGGCTGTGTTGGCCCAGCGCGGGCCGTGGTCGTCGAAGGCGATGGATTCCGCGCAGCCGCCGGGCGAAGCACCGGTGACCACCACCACCTCGCCGGGCGCCAGGTGCGACACCCGTTGCGGCGGCGGTTCGCCCGGAACGGGGAGGTACACGTCGAAGGGAGGCCGGCGGCCGGGATGATCCATGGTGTCCATCTTAAAAGAAGGGCGGCCGAAGCCGCCCAACCCCTACCTGCCGTTCACCGGTGTCCAGCGGTGTTCAGCCCTTGCGCTCAATGCACTGGATGCTGCACGTGGATCAGTTGCCCGGCTGTGCGCCGCTGCCACTGGCCGCCTTGCCCTGCTGGGCCGCCACGTACGCCTTGTACTCGTCCGGCGAAAGCTCGCCGTCCTTGTTGCTGTCGGCCTGGTCGAACACCTGGGCAAGACCCGCATTGACCTGTGCTTCGGGCTTGCTGATGGTGCCGTTGCCGTCGGTATCCACACTGGCCCAGGTCTGGCCACCACCACTGGCCTGCTGCGAGGCCTGCGCGGCGGCACCGGCGGCCGAATCTGCCGCCTGGCCGGCCTGCGCCGCTGCCTGCTGGGCCTGCGCGGCCTGGTTCTGTGCCTGCGCGGCGCTCTGTTGCGCGGACTGGGCCATCGCCGGAATGGCCAGCACACTGCCTGCGGCGACGATCAGGGCGATCAGGGGCTTGCGGTTGCGAATAGTCATTGGGTGGTCTCCTGCTATTGGGGTGTTGCACGGTTCGTTGTTTCCGCACGGCCCTACACTGCCACCCCGTTTGTGAATCAACTTTGCGCCGCAATCGGCGTGCGCACGCGGTGTTAACCACCTGCCCACGCGCGTCGTTTACCGCACAGGTTATGTGCAGGTGAGCAGGTAGTAAGAAGAGCATTCAACCGGCGCGGATTTAACCGGATGCAAACGGAATATCAGCCTTGGCTGGCGTTTTTTTCGCCTGAGCGCGAACTGAATATCATCCAGCCCAATGCAACACCGCCGAGTGCACCGGCCACTTCCAGTACCACCCGCGAGCCCAGTTCGTTGGGATCGTGGATGCCGGCCAGGAACAACCGCGCATACAGCGGCGACTCCAGGCGCATCATGCCCATGTAAAACAGCTTCCACGCATCGATGCCGGCCGATACCACCACCGCCATCACGCAGGCCCAGCCGATGGCGTGCCCGGCGGTCCAGCCCAGCGCGCGGCACAGCCGATGCCACAGCGCATATACCAGCAGGCCGACCAGCAGCGCGATCAGGCCGGCTTCCAGGGTTCCGAGCAATCCAAAGTGCAGCGGCAGGTTCATCGTGGTCCGGGCGGCGTGTCAGGCCACAGTGTAGCGGCGCAGCCCGCGACCACGCTGCTCAGCGCACCGGCACGTCGTAGGCGGTGTGCGGGTCCGGCTCGGGGCGGAGGGTGTAGTGCCACCACTCCAGCGGGTAGTTGGCAAAGCCGTGCCGGGCCATCGCCTGTACCAGCCGCTGGCGGTTGGCACGCTGGGGCGCGCTGATGTCCGCGGCATCGGTATGCGCACGCGGGCCGAAGAAGTCGAAGTCGGTGCCCATGTCCAGCGCGGTGCAGGGGCCTGCGCGGCAATCGAGCAGGGTCAGGTCGACGGTGGCGGCGCGGCTGTGGCCGGAGGTCTCGGCGATGTAGCCGCCCAGCAGCGCCGGCTTGTCCAGGTCGGGGTACTGCAGCGCCTTGCGCGACTGTTCGGCCGGGTCGTGGGCCCAGGCCACGAATGCCGTGACCGACTGCGCGGGCCGGTAGCAGTCGAACACCCGCAGCCGGTAGCCGTCGGCCCGCAGGTCCGCTTCCACCGCGGCCAACGCGGTGGCCGCTGGGGCCAGCAGCAGGCACTTGGGCGCGTCGTAGCCAGGCACGGGGCGGGCGGTGAAGTTGTTGCTGCCGGCGTAGCGGATATCCAGTGCGATGTCGGGCACCTGGCGGGCAAGGTCGACCAGCCCGGCCTGCTCGACCGTGCGGGCCGGCGACACCTGTACCGGCTGCGCCTGGGCACCGCCGATAGCGGCCACCATCAGCAAGGCGCTACGGGCAATCGCCGATGCGGGTGAACTGCAGGTCCTGGTAGTCATAGCTGAAGTCGATATCCGGGTCGATGGCGCGCAAGGCAAGCGTGGGCGGCGTGCCCGGCTGCGGCTGCAGCCAGGGCTCGGCATCGGCCCCGAGCGTATCCCACTGCACCAGCCAACGCCCGCCCACCTGCATCACCGTGCCCTGCAACCGGGGCGACTTCTCCACCTGGAAACGCAGCTGGCCATCGCGCGGGCACACACTCGCCGGCCCCAGCCACGGGTCCCGGTAGCGGCCCTGCCAGGCGGCCGTGGCCTGCAGGCTGACCGGCGTGCGCGCACGCGTGTCCGGGCGCACGTGGCCGCTGTGCCGGCGTTGCTGCTGTTCGTCGCGCAGCAGGCGCGCGTAGTCCAGCACGCCGCGGGTGTCATCGGGCGCGGTGTAGTGCCGCAGCGCAGCCTGCATCAGTGCGGTGCGGGCGTCTTCGGCCTCGCCGTTGATCAACACCACCACGCCCACGTGCCGGTCTGGCAGCAGCGCCAGCGAGGAGTACATGCCCGACAGCGTGCCGGTATGGGCCACCTTCCACTGGCCATCCAGATCCGACAGGCGCCAGCCGTAGCCGTACGCGGAAAAATGCGCGTTGTCCCACTGCCGCTGGCGCGTACCGATCGGCATCGGCATGTGCGCGGTCCACAGCGCGCGGCGCTGCGCGTCGCTGAGCCAGCCCGGCACCTGCGCCGGGTCCAGCAGCACCTGCATCCAGCGGGTCATGTCCTTGAGGCTGCAGCGGATGCCGCCGGCGGCCATGGACGACAGGTCCGGGCTGGTCTCGGCATCGGGCTGGGTGACCACGTTGCGGCCGTCGCGGCGTGCGTGCGGCTGGGCCACG
>NZ_QAIW01000467.1:20532-23705 GCF_003061285.1 Stenotrophomonas sp. HMWF003
CGGCCACCGACCACGCGCCCACCTGGCAGCGCTGCATGCCCAGCGGCACGAACACTTCCTCGCGCAGCAACTGGTCGTATGGCTTGCCGCCCGCGCGGGCGGCGACTTCACCGGCCACCACGTACATCAGGTTGTCGTAGTCGTAGCCACTGCGGAAGCTGGTGACCGGCTTCAGGTGCGCCAACCCGGCCAGGATGTCCTGCCGGGTGAAGGCGTTGGGCTCGGGCCACAGCATCAGGTCACCGGCACCCAGGCCCAGGCCGCTGTTGTGGATGAGCAGGTCGCGGACCTGCATGTGCCCGGTCACCCAGGCATCGTGCATACGGAACTGCGGCAGGTAACGGATGACCGGGTCGTCCCAGCGCAGTGCGCCGCGGTCGACCAGCCGCGCCAGCAGCGCGGCGGTCATGGCCTTGCTGTTGGAGGCAATCTTGAACAGCGTGTTCTCATCGATGGCCTCACCGGTGCCCGCGCGGCGCTCGCCCGCGGTGTACTGGTAGACCACCTGACCGTCTTCCACCACGGCCATGGCCAGGCCCGGCAACGCGTAGTGCTGCCGGGCCTGGTCGAACATCGGCTGGAAAGGCGATGTGGGCGCCGCGGCGGCGCTGGCTGACACCGCCAGGGCCACCACGCCCGCACGCCACCGGTGCACCCTCATCGCGCTCATCCCATCAGTAGTTCCAGGTCACCGTGAGCTGCGCATAGCGCGGCGACTGGAAGCCGGTGCCGTAGCCGTACATCGGGTTGGGCGTTCCGATGCTGTCCTGCGGCTCGTAGTCCTGGTCCACCGACACGATGCGCTGCTGGTTGAGCACGTTGTACACGGCCAGCTTCACATTGATGTCCTGCGGCACCGGCACCTTGTAGGCAATGCTCATGTCCAGGTCGTAGGTCCACGGCGTGCGCCCATCGCCCCCGCGCGGGGAATGCACGAACACCCGTTCGGACGGCACCGTGGCCTGGCAGTTGGACACGCACACGTAGTAGCTGTGGAAATCGGTGTCGTCGAACGGGTTGCCGGCGCCGAAGCGGGTGATCGGGCTGCCCGACTGGATGCCCAGGGTGGCGGCCACGGTGAGGTTGTCGGTCAACGCGTAGCTGCCGCGGAACTTGAACTGGTGGCGGCGGTCGTTGGCCAGGTAGCCGTAGCCGCGGTAGTTCACCCACGGGTTGTCGAAGTTCTCGGTACGCCCGGAATCGGCGAAGTCGGTGTCCGAGTTGACCGGGCCTTCGGCGTTGCCGCGCCCATAGGCCAGCGTATAGGACGCATTGAAGCCCCAGGTGCCGTCCCACGCGCGGTCCACCTGCAGTTCCAGCGCCTTGTAGTCGCGCTTGGGCTTGACCCAGCCGCGCTGGCCCACGTAGTTGCCGTCATCGTCGTACAACGCCCAGCCTTCGCGCGAGGTGTCGATGTCGATCCAGGCATCGTTGCTGCCGTCGCAGTTGCTGTCGCCCCACACAGTGTTGGTGCGGCCGGGGTTGCCCATGATCCACACACCGTCGATGGCGCCGCACTGGCCGGTGGCGGTGATGTTCATGTCGTCGATGGCGTTGTGCAGGCGGCGGTAGGTGACGCTGGCGGCCACCGACCACGACTCGCTGAGCATGTGCTGGAAGCCCAGGATCGCCTCGTCCTGGTACACCGGGTCCATCTCGCGGTTCACCTCGGCGCGCAGGTCCGGCACGCTGCCGTCGCCCTGCGAGTTGTCCACCGGACCGATCTGGCCGCCGAGCCCGGGCACGTTGTTGGCCGCGCCGGAATAGCCCAGGAATTCATACCAGGTACGCTCGTCCAGGAAGCCGCCAGCCTGCTTGATGTTGATCACGTTGGCCACGGGCAGGAAGTAGCGGCCCAGGTTGCCGAACAGCTTGGTGGTGCCGTCGCCGCGCATGTCCCAGGAGAAGCCCAGGCGCGGGGCGATCATGTTGTCGATCTTGATGTAGCTGTTGCCGTCGCCGCCCTTGTTGTCGAAGCCTTCCACGCGCGCGCCGATGTTCAGCAGGAAATTCGGGGTCACCTGCCAGTTGTCTTCCAGGTAGTAGGCCGAGTTGATGGTCTCGAACGAACCGGCCACTTCATAGCGGCGGGTGCGCACCACCAGCCCGCTGGCCGGCACGATGCCGCCGTTGAGCGAGCTGCCCGGGGTGCGGTAGTACACGTCGTAACGCAGCCCACCCGGGCCGGGGTAGGCACGTTCGTAGTCGGAGGTGTTCTCTTCGCGGTCCAGGCCGAAGCGCAGCAGGTGGTCGCCGATGGACCATTCAAAATCCGCGCGCGCCGCCTTGCGCGTGTCCAGCGCCGATTCCAGCTGCGAACTGCTGGTGCAGCTGCGGTCGCCCTGCAGCGCGGTGGGTACACCCTGGCTGGCGGTGCGGTTGTCGAACACGCGGTTGCAGTTCTGGTCCATGAGGCTGCTTTGCGAGCGGTTGCGCTTGTTCTCGCCGTACATCAGCTTCATGGTCAGGTCGTTGTTGACCTGCCAGCTGTAGGTGCCCGACCAGTTCTTGCCGCCAACGGTGTTGTAGATCTGGTTGGTGCTGTCACCCACCGCACGACCACTGGCGTAGTCGTAGCGGTACACGTCGGTGATGGTGTCGCTTTTGTCGGAGAAGCCGAACAGCGACAGCATCTGGTTGTCGGTGATCTGCCAATCCAGCTTGCCGCCCCAGAACGGGTCGTCGGCCTTGCCGGCATTGAACACGGTGCCGGCGTCGTTGGTGGAATGGGGCGTGTAGTCGCGCGCTTCGTACATGCCGAAGAAGAACAGCTTGTCCTGCACCAGCGCGCCGGAGGCGAACACGTTGAGCGCGCTGCGGCTGTAGTCGTCGCGGCTGGCGGTGATGTAGCGGCTGCCGTCGGCGGTGTAGCGGTCGCGTGCCTGCGACTGCCAGGCGCGCGGCTCGAACACCAGCTGTGCACCGGCCTGGAAGTCGTTGCTGCCCGAACGGGTCACCGCGTTGATCACACCACCGGTGCTGCGCCCGAACTCCACCGAGTAGCCGCCAGTCTTGACCTGGAATTCCTGGTAGAAGCCGAACGGCACCGAGGAGAAGCCCACCCGGTTGTAGAAGTCGGTGACGTTCAGGCCGTTGATGTAGACGGTGTTCTCGGCGACCGACGAGCCGCCGAAGGAAATGCCCTGCCCACCCAGCGACCCCTTGCCCTTGAC
>NZ_QAIW01000468.1:0-467 GCF_003061285.1 Stenotrophomonas sp. HMWF003
CGACGCTCGCGCCGCGCCGGCTCGTGCAGCGGCACCGCGCTGATCAACAGCGGGAAACTCAGGCTCATGCGCGTGGCCACCAGCACCGGCAACTGGTCGCCGTCGACCAGGCGGTAATACGCGCGGCCATCGACCTGCTCGGGCGCCCCGGCCTGGGCCACCAGCCACTCCACCACGCTGGCCGGGAACAACTGCGCGAATTCTTCGCGCAGGAACCAGAAATGCGCCCCGCTGAACGGCAACGTGCGCGGCTCGGTATGCGACACGCAGGTGGTGATCATCTGCAGGCTGATGGCCTGCGCGTCGGCCGGCTCGCCGGCGTACCGGGGGGCCTGGTGCAGGTCGCCGAAGGTAAGCGGCTGGCCCGGCGGCTGGCCCGACAGCGCCTGCAGGCGGTCATGCAGCCAGTCGGTCAGGGCCGGGGTGGCGGCATCGGCCTGGGTGCTGCCATTGCACAGCCCGAGCAG
>NZ_QAIW01000468.1:477-732 GCF_003061285.1 Stenotrophomonas sp. HMWF003
CCAGCACGCCCGCGCCGTAGGCACACAGCAGTGACGGCAGCAGCGTCGCCCAGACCCCGGCCACGCCGCCGGCCAGCCAGCCGATGCCGAGCAGGCCGATCAACGCGGCCAGCAGCTCCAGCGGCGCGATGGCGAATACGGCGGCCAGCAGGCAGGCGATCTTGCGCGGCAGGCTGGATTTGCCGGTGAGCATGACCAGCAGGCGGTAGGCAGTGCGCGCGCCATGTGCGGGCTGGAACAGGCCGTAGATGAAGC
>NZ_QAIW01000468.1:742-8326 GCF_003061285.1 Stenotrophomonas sp. HMWF003
GGGATACACGATGCCGCTGGTGATGCCGCCCTTCATGACCAGATCGCAGTACTTGTCCGCCACGTCGCACCCTTCTGTCCGCCCGTTCCGCGCCCTGCCCGCGCATGCCCCCGTCCGTGGGCCATCGGCGCCTCCGTGCTGCTGCAGTGTGGCGCCCGCGTGCGTCCCCGCAATGACGGGGCACCCATGGCGGGGCCAGGCGGACAGTATCGCCGACCGGCTTCTCAGGGCCTGAGAACCCCGGCGCAGTTATGGCTGGCGGGTGCCGGCAGGCGACTGCGGCACGCGACGCACCTGCGACAGGTCGTAGCCCAGCGCGGCCAGCCGGGTCATCGCGGCCTTGTAGTCCGCCTCGGGAATGGTCGGGGTACGCGCCATCAGCCACATGTAGTCGCGCTTGCTGCGCCCGACGATGGTCTGCTGGTACTCCGCATCCAGGTACACGATCACGTACTCGGCCTGGATCGGCCAGATGAACTGCATGCCCCACTCGGCACCGTTGGTGCCGGGCTTCACCGTGCCGATCGGGTGCATGGTCTTCACCGGCGCATCGAAGCTGCCCTTGCGGTAACGGAAGGTGGTCTGGATGCGCCCGTCCGGGCGCAGCGCATAGGACTCCACCGCATCGAACGCCTCGCGCTCGGGGCGGCTGGGAATATGCGCGATCACATACCAGTCGCCCATGAAGCGCGGCACATCCACGTGTGCCACGGGCGGAATGGGGCGGGTGTTGCCGCTGCAGCCGAGCATCATGCTGGCCAGCAACAGCGGAACGAGAGCGCGGTAGGACATGGCGGATTCCTCATGGCAGGCGGGGTCACGGGCGGTCGAACAGGTAGTGGGCCACCTGCCATTGCTGGCCGTCCTGGTAGCCGAACAGCTCGGCGCAGGCCATCCAGAACATGCGCCAACGTTGCGCCCACAACGCCGCCGAGGGCGCGCCGTAGCACTGGCGCATGATCTCCAACACCGCGTCGCGGTGCTGGTCCTGGTTGGCCAGCCAATGGTTGGCGGTGCGTTGGTAATGGGTGCCGTCGAGCAGCCAGCGCTGCTGCAGCTGCAGGTGCTGCTGGAAGCACAGCAGCGTGTCGGCGGCGGGCATCAGGCCACCGGTGAAGAAGTGCCGGCCCATCCAGTTGTCCTCGCCCTCGGTCTCGAACGGGTACATCAGCGTGCGGTGCACGAAGATGTGCACGAACAGCTTGCCTTGGGGGCGCAGCCAGCCGTGGATGCGCTGCAGCAGTTGCTGGTAGTTGCGCATGTGCTCGAACATCTCGATCGACACGCAACGGTCGAATGCGGCCGATTCCAGCATCAGGTGGTTGGCATCGCGGGTCAGCACGATGACGTTGTCCAGCCCGCGCAGGCGGCACTGCGCCTGGATGTGTTCGCGCTGGCTGTTGGAGTTGGACACCGCGGTGATGCGCGCATTCGGGTAATGCTCGGCCATCCACAGGGTCAGCGAGCCCCAGCCGCAGCCCAGTTCCAGGATGTCCTGGCCATCGGCCAGCTGGGCGCGCTGGCCGTACAGGGCCAGCATGGCCTCTTCGGCCTGGTCCAGTGTTTCGGTGCCGGTGGGGTAGTAGCAGCTGCTGTATTTCAGGCGCTTGCCCAGGCACAGTTCAAAGAAGCCGGCCGGCACTTCGTAGTGCTGGCGGTTGGCCGCATCCACGTGCAGCGCCACGGCGCTGTGCGAGAGCTCGGCGATGCGCGCGGCGAAGCGCTGCGACTGCGCCTGCTGGCCTCCGGCCAGTTCCTCGCGCAAGCGCTGTTCGCATTGACGACGGATGCCCAGCCGCAGCACCGCGTCGGGCAGCAGGCCGCGCTCGGCCAGGCCGGTCAGGCCCGGCGCGTGGTCGGGCGTGGGCAGGTAGTCACTGGCGACATTCACGGGGACGGCTCCTTGCGGGTATTCGGTGAGCGGGAGGGAAACCACGGAAACAACATCGACGTGGTGCGCTGGTAGTCGCGGTAATCCTCGCCACGGCTGCGCAGCGCCTGGGCTTCAGTGAAGGGAATGCCGCTGACCCAGCGCAGGAACACGTACATCACCACCGGCCCGGACCAGGCCAGCCACCACAGCGGCGAGTGCACGGCCAGCAGTACGTAGGTGAACCAGTGCAGCCATTCGAAGAAGTAGTTGGGATGCCGCGAGTAGCGCCAGAGCCCGTCACGGCAGGTCTTGCCCTTGTTGCCCGGGTCGGCGCGGAAGCGCGCCAGCTGGCGGTCAGCCAGCGCTTCGCCGCCCACGCTGAGCAGCCAGACCGCGATGGCGGCCAGGATCCAGCGCAGGTCATCGGGCTGGGGGTTGTGCGCTACCCCCACGAACGGCAGCGCGAACAGCACGATCAGCCCCGCCTGGAACTGGAAGAAGCCGAAGATCTTGCCCTGGTGCCCGTTCCAGTGGGCGCGCAGGTGCTGGTAGCGGCCGTCTTCGGGTTCGCTGCGCACGCGGTGCCACAGATGCAGCGCCAATCGCGATCCCCACACGCCGCCGAGCACCGCCAGTGCGATACGCGGTGCCGGTGCGCCACTGCCCAGCACGGCCAGCAGCAGGGCCGACGCCCCCACGCCCTTGGCCCACAGCACATCGACCACGCCGATGTTCTGGTGGCGGCGCTGCCACCACCAGCCCCAGCACATGATCAACGCGGCATACAGCCATACCCACCACAGCAGTTTCATGCGTGTTCTCCCGCCGAATCAGAAAGGGGCTGCGACGTGCGCTGCCAGTGGCGCGTGCACGCGGCCAGCACCGGCAGCGCCAGTGACCAGCCGAGGCCCAGCAACAACACGCCCTGCCAGCGCGGCGCAGCGAAACTCACCGCCGACCAGCCACGTGCCGCCGACAGATAGGCCAGCGGTGCGAGCAGCAGCCCGACCAGGGCGGCGATGCGCAGGTGCTTCTGCAGCACCGCAAACGAGACCGGCAAGGTCATGGCGAACGCCGCCCACAAGGCCAGGATCCATACCGGAGCCACCCACGCCGGCCCATTGCCAGCTGCGTAGTGCACCCAGCCCGAGCCACCGGCCATGCCGTCCACCAGCAGTCCGCACAGCAGCGCCACGCCCAGCAGGCGCAGCTCCACGCCGGGCTGCGGCGACAGCGCCAGCTGGCTGCCCACATACACACCGGCGGCCAGCAGCGCGGGCCAGCGCAGGCCGTGCCCGGCGCCGACCACCGCGCACAGCCACACCAACTGGTTGCCGATCACGTTGGCCCAGAAGCGCATCTCAGCCGCCTTCGCCAGGCGCGGCAGGCCGGTAGCCGGGGCGCGCCATCAGCAGGTGCGACACGCCGATGGAGCGTTCCAGGAAGCCACCTTCGCAGTAGGCCAGATAGAACTCCCACAGGCGGATGAAGCGTTCGTCGAAGCCCTGCGCACGCACCGCCGGCAGCTGCGCCAGGAAGCGCTGCCGCCAGGCGCGCAGGGTGAGCGCGTAGGAGGTGCCGAAATCGTGCTGGCCGATCAGCTGCAGGTCGCTGCTGCGGGTCTTGGCCGCCATGATCGCGTTGATCGAGGGAATGAAGCTGCCGGGAAACACGAAGCGCTTGATGTAATCCACGCTGCGCCGCGCCTGTTCGTAGCGCTGGTCTTCGATGGTGATGGCCTGCAGCAGCGCCAGCCCATCGGGCTTGAGCAGGCGGGTGAGCGTGTCGAAATAGGTGTCCAGGTACTGCGCACCGATGGCCTCGATCATCTCGATGGAGACCAGCTTGTCGTACTGGCCGTCCAGGTCGCGGTAGTCCTTGAGCAGCAGCGTGACCTTGTCCTGCAGGCCGGCTGCTTCCACGCGCGCCTTGGCCAGCGTGTACTGCTCCACCGAGATGGTGGTGGTGGTGACGTGGCAGCCGATCTCGCCGGCTGCGTACAACGCAAATCCCCCCCAGCCGGTGCCGATCTCCACCACGTGGTCGCCCGGTTGCAGCTGCAGCTGTGCGCAGATGCGTGCCAGCTTGCGTCGCGAGGCGTCTTCCAGTGAATCGGCCGGGCTGGCGTACAACGCCGAGGAGTACATCAGGTCCGGCGACAGGAACAGCGAGAAGAACGGATTGCCCAGGTCGTAATGCGCGGCGATGTTGCGACGGCTGCCTTCGCGGGTGTTGCGGCGCAGCCGGTTCCAGCCCTTCAGCAGCCAGCCGCCGATGCGCGCCACGCCGCGCTCCATGCCGTCGAGCAGGTCGCGGTTGCGTACCAGCAGCTGCACCAGCGCCACCAGGTCGCTGCAGCGCCAGTCGCCGCGGATGTACGACTCGCCCGCGCCCACGCTGCCCTGCGCGGCCACCGCACGGTAGAACGCAGGGTCATCCACCCACACGGTGACGCGCAGGCGGGCCGCCGGATCGCCCAGCAGTACATCGCCGGCGGCATCGCGCAGCTGCAGGCAGCCGCCGCTCAGGGGGGCGAGCTGGGCCAGCAGGCGCTCGCGCAGGAAGCGCTCCAGCGCCGTGGGCATCGGCAGCGCAACCGGGCGGGTCATGTCGTTCATGGGCGTTTTCCTGCAAGCGAAGGGTGGTCGTGGACGGGGGTGCGCTTGAGCCACAGGCGCAGGGCCTGCCAGTGGATGGCGGCCACCACCTGCACGGTCATCAGCGGAAAGCGCAGCAGCACGCCGGCCAGGCTGCGCGCGGTGATCGGGTGGCGGTGCAGCACCAGGTCGGCGTCGAACTGGCGCACGCCGGCGCGCCACACCTGCATGTGCACGTGCAGGTCGTCACCGGGCGCGGTGAAGCGCCAGCGGTAATGGCAGTCCATGGCCATGAAGGGCGACACATGGAACTGCTTGTCGAATTCCCAGGCCAGCGCGCGGCCGCTGGCGTCGGCGGTGGTCACCGGCAGCACGTAGGCGTGCCGCTCTTTCCACGGGGTATTGGTGATCTCGGCCACGATGCAATCCAGCGTGTGGCCGTCTTCTGCGTAGCAGTAGTAGAAGCTGACCGGGTTGAACACGTGGCCGGCGTAGCGCAGGTGGGTGAGCAGGCGGATCGGGCCGTGCGGGGCGCGGCCCAGCGCGGCGGTGATGCGCGCGCGTACCGCATCGGCCAGCGGCTGCTGCGGATCGCCGAGGTAGTCGCTGCGGCGGAATTCGGCCAGGTTGCGGCGGCCCACCGACCACAGCCAGCGCCGCGCGAACAGCGTGTCGATCTCGTCCAGGTCCAGCAGCAGCTGCGCCACCGGGTAGCCGAACGCATGCGGCTGTGGGGCGTGGCGGCGGTGCCGCATGCGGCCACGGTAGAGGGCGCTGGCGCTCATGCCGGTTGTGCCTGGGCCAGCGGCCAGTACGATTCGGCGTCCAGCGCCTCCAGCGCATCGACCACGCGCCGTGCACTGCGGATGCCGTCTTCGTGGAAGCCCCAGCCCCAGTACGCGCCGGCAAACCAGGTGCGGCGCTGGCCCTGGATTTCGGCCCAGCGCTGCTGCGCCGCCACCATCGCGTGGTCATGCACCGGGTGCGCGTAGTGCAGCGTGCGCAGCACCTTGGCCGGATCGATGGCCGCGGTGCGGTTCAAGGTGACCACCAGCGGCGTGGGGGTATCGATGCCCTGCAGCTGGTTCATCAGGTAGCTGACCGTGCACGGCGCCAGCGGGCTGGCTGGTACATGCGCGTTCCAGGCGGCCCACGCCTTGCGGTTGCGTGGCAGCAGGCGCGCGTCGGTATGCAGCACCACCTCGTTGGGCTGGTAGCGGATCGCGCCGAGCACGCTGCGCTCGCTCCGGTCGGCATCGGACAGCAGCGCCAGGGCCTGGTCGCTGTGGCAGGCCAGCACCAGCTGGTCGAAGCCCTCCAGCCCGGCTGCGCTGTGCACGCGCACCCCATGCTCGTGGCGCTCCACGCCGAATACACGGCAGTCCAGCCGTTCGCGAACGTGCCAACGCCGCCGCATCGCGTCGATGTAACGCGCCGAGCCGCCCTGCACCACCCGCCACGGTGCGCGACCACTCACCTGCAGCATCTGGTGGTTGGCCATGAACTGCACCAGGTAGCGCGCCGGGAAGGCCTCCAGGCTGGCGGTGGGCGAGGACCACAGCGCCGAGGCCATGGGCAGCAGGTGCTCGTCGATGAAGGTGCGCCCATAGTGGCCGTCGCGCAGGTAGTCCCCCAGTGAGGGCCCCGCATCGTCGCCGTGCAGAAGCGCCGGCGCCTCGCGGTAGAACCGGCGCAGGTCGCCAAGCATGCCCCAGAAGCGCGGCGAGACCAGGTTGCGACGCTGGCAGAACAACCCATCCAGCGAGGTGGCGTTGTACTCCAGCCCGCTGCGCTCGCTGTGCACCGAGAAGCTCATGGTGGTGGGCTGGGAGGCCACGTTGAGTTCGTCGAACAGCGCGGTGAGCAGCGGGTAGTGCAGCGGGTTGAACACGATGAAGCCGGTGTCCACCGCGTGGCTGGCGCCGTCCACCTGCACCTGGTGGGTGTGGGTGTGGCCGCCCAGGTAGTCGTTGGCCTCGAACAGCGTCACCTCGTGCTGCTGGCCCAGCCACCAGGCGCTGGCCAGGCCGGCGATGCCCGATCCGATCACGGCGATACGCATGTCAGTGCTCCGCCTTGGCCAGCACCCAGGCCGGCACCGGTTTGAGGTCGCGCACCAGGCCCAGCGCCGCCATCAGCCGCAGGCCATACCAGGTCACATCGATCTCCCACCAGTAGAAGCCCTGGCGCGCGGTGCCCGGGAAGAAGTGGTGGTTGTTGTGCCAGCCCTCGCCGAAGGTGAGCAGCGCCAGCCACAGGTTGTTGCGGCTGTCGTCACCGGTGGCGAACCGCTGGCGGCCGAAACGGTGCGCCAGCGAGTTGATGGTGACCGTGGCGTGGAACAGCACCACGGTGGAGATGAAGAAGCCCCACACCAGCATCTGCCCGCCGGTGGTGCCCCACGACGGCGCGACGTGTTCGAGCAGCGCGCCCAGGCCGAACAGCGCGGCGGCCAGCGCGATCGGTACCAGCGTGTCGAAGCGATCCAGCCAGCGCAGTTCCGGGTACTTGGCCAGGTCGGGGATGCGGTCCCACCGGGTGCGGAAGCCGTCGGTGGTGAGGAACCAGCCCATGTGGCTCCACCAGAAGCCATGCACGCCGGGCGAGTGCGGATCGGCCGCGGTGTCGGTATGGCGGTGGTGGGTGCGGTGGTGGGCGGCCCACCACAGCGGGCCGCGCTGCACGCTGGACGCGCCGATCACCGCGAACACGAACTGCACCGCGCGCGAGGTGCGGAAGGTGCGGTGCGAGAAGTAGCGGTGGTAGAAGGCGGTGATGGCGAACATCCGCACGGCGTACAACGCCACCGCAACGCCGACCGCCACCCACGACACCCCCACCCAGATCACCGCCAGGCAGGCCAGGTGCATCGCCGCGAACGGGATCGCGCGCAGCCAGTCCACGCGCTGCGCCGCGTCGTCGGCCACCGCCGTCCCGGCGCTGGTATCGAACCAGCGCCACACGGTGGCCATCAGGCCACGGCGGGCCGTGCGGGGTGCTGCAGTGGCGGGTCCGGCCGACATATCGCGAATCTCCTGGCGTGCTTGTCAGGAGATACGGGAGCCAGGGCCATCCGGATGCACGGATCCGGAAAAAAAGTGCGCGTTACAGGGT
>NZ_QAIW01000469.1:0-1497 GCF_003061285.1 Stenotrophomonas sp. HMWF003
CACCTGTTCGACCAGGTTGGTGAAGTCCGGCAGGCCGCAGCTGGTCAGCGGCCTGCCGGACTTCACCAACCTGGTCGAACAGGTGGGCCCTGGCGTGGTCAACGTGGAAACCACCATCGTGCGCAGCAACCGCCAGGCCCGCGGCATGGGCCCGGGCGGCGACGATGAGATGCCCGAATTCTTCCGGCGCTTCTTCGGCCCGGACTTCCAGATGCCGGGGCAGGGCCCCGGTGGCCAGGACGACAGCCCGCGCATCCAGGGCCGCGGCATGGGCTCGGGCTTCATCATTTCCGCCGACGGCTACGTGCTGACCAACTACCACGTGGTCGCCGACGCCAGCGAAGTGAAGGTCAAGCTGGGCGACCGCCGCGAATTCACCGCCAAGGTGATCGGCAGCGACCAGCAGTACGACGTGGCCCTGCTCAAGATCGACGGCAAGAACCTGCCCACCGTGCGCGTGGGCGATTCCAACACGCTCAAGCCGGGCCAGTGGGTGGTGGCGATCGGCTCGCCGTTCGGGCTGGACCACTCGGTCACCGCCGGCGTGGTCAGCGCGGTCGGGCGCAGCACCGGCGGCGCCGACCAGCGCTACGTGCCGTTCATCCAGACCGACGTGGCCATCAACCAGGGCAATTCGGGCGGCCCGCTGCTCAATACCCGCGGTGAGGTGGTCGGCATCAACTCGCAGATCTTCTCCGCCTCCGGCGGCTACATGGGCATCAGCTTCGCCATCCCGATCGACCTGGCCATGGGCGCGGTCGAGCAGATCAAGAAGACCGGCCGGGTCAGCCGCGGCCAGCTGGGCGCCGCCGTGGGGCCGATCGACGGGCTCAAGGCGCAGGGCCTGGGCCTGTCCGACAGCCGCGGCGCACTGGTCAATGAAGTGGTGCCGGGCAGTGCCGCGCTGAAGGCCGGGGTGGAACCGGGCGACGTGATCCGCTCGGTGAACGGCAGCCCCATCAACACCTTCAGTGACCTGCCGCCGCTGATCGGCGCGCTGCCGCCGGGCAGCAAGGTCCGCCTGGGCGTGGTCCGCGACGGCAAGGAGCGCGACATCACCGCCACCCTGACCGAGTTGGCCGAGGATGCCGAACGCGGCCCGGCCCGACCCACCGCCGAGGCCGCCGCGCCGCAGACCGGTTCCAACGCCCTGCTGGGGCTGGAGGTGGCCGACCTGACCGCCGCCCAGCGCAAGCAGCTGGGCCTGGGGGCGGGCGAGGGCGTGCGGGTGACCCGCGTCAATGGGGCATCGGCGCGCGACGCCGGTGTGTCGCCCGGCATGGTGGTGCTGCAGGTCGGGCGTACCCCGGTCGGCAGCGTGGCCGCGCTGGACAAGGCGCTGGCCACCTACAAGAAGGGCGATGTGGTCATGCTGCTGGTCCGGGCCACGGGCAACAGCGCCTTCGTGGCGATCAAGGCCGGGCAGTAAGCCCCCGCCAGCACTACGTTTCCGGGCCCGCTTCGGCGGGCCCGGTCGTTTCTGGCGGGCCGATCACG
>NZ_QAIW01000469.1:1597-6952 GCF_003061285.1 Stenotrophomonas sp. HMWF003
CGGGCCGGCCATGCGATAATGCGCAGTCATCCTGACGACGCGACGCGCCGCCGCCACCTATGTCTTCTGATTCGATGCGATTCATCCGCAACTTCTCCATCATTGCCCACGTCGACCACGGCAAGTCCACGCTGGCCGATCGCATCATCCAGCTTTGCGGCGGCCTCCAGGCCCGCGAAATGGAGGCGCAGGTGCTCGACTCGAACCCGATCGAGCGCGAGCGCGGCATCACCATCAAGGCCCAGTCGGTCTCCTTGCCCTACGTGGCAAAAGACGGCCAGACCTACCACCTGAACTTCATCGACACCCCCGGGCACGTCGACTTCTCCTATGAAGTCAGCCGCTCGCTGGCCGCCTGCGAAGGCGCGCTGCTGGTGGTCGATGCGGCCCAGGGCGTGGAAGCGCAGTCGGTCGCCAACTGCTACACGGCCGTCGAGCAGGGCCTGGAAGTGGTGCCGGTGATCAACAAGATCGACCTGCCCACCGCCGACATCGAGCGCGCCAAGGCCGAGATCGAGGCCGTCATCGGCATCGACGCCACCGACGCGGTGCCGGTCAGCGCCAAGACCGGCCTGAACGTGGTCGACGTGCTGGAGGCGATCGTGCATCGCATCCCGCCGCCGGTGCCGCGCGATACCGACAAGCTGCAGGCGCTGATCATCGACTCGTGGTTCGACAACTACCTGGGCGTGGTCTCCCTGGTGCGCGTGATGCAGGGCCAGATCAAGGCCGGCGACAAGCTGCAGGTGATGTCCACCGGCCGTACCCACCAGGTCGACAACGTCGGCGTGTTCACCCCCAAGCGCAAGGTGCTGCCGGCGCTGCGGGCCGGTGAAGTGGGCTGGGTCACCGCCAGCATCAAGGACGTGCACGGCGCGCCGGTCGGCGACACCCTGACCCTGGCCGCCGACCCGGCCGCCAAGCCGCTGCCGGGCTTCCAGGAAATGCAGCCGCGCGTGTTCGCCGGCCTGTTCCCGGTCGACGCCGAAGACTACCCGGACCTGCGCGAAGCGCTGGACAAGCTGCGCCTGAACGACGCCGCGCTGCGCTTCGAGCCGGAAAGCTCGGAGGCCATGGGCTTCGGCTTCCGCTGCGGCTTCCTGGGCATGCTGCACATGGAAATCGTGCAGGAGCGCCTGGAGCGCGAATACAACCTGGACCTGATCAGCACCGCGCCGACCGTGGTCTATGAAGTGCTCAAGACCGACGGCACGATCATCAACATGGACAACCCGGCCAAGCTGCCGCCGGTCAACCATGTGCAGGAGATCCGCGAGCCGATCATCCGCGCCAACGTGCTCACCCCCGAGGAGTACATCGGCAACATCATCAAGCTGTGCGAAGAAAAGCGCGGCAGCCAGATCGGCATCAACTACCTGGGCAGCCAGGTGCAGATCAGCTACGAGCTGCCGATGGCCGAAGTGGTGCTGGACTTCTTCGACAAGCTCAAGTCGGTCAGCCGCGGCTATGCCTCGCTGGACTACCACTTCGTGCGTTTCGACGCCGGTCCGTTCGTCCGCGTGGACGTGCTGATCAACGGCGACAAGGTCGACGCCCTGTCGCTGATCGTGCACCGCAGCCATGCCGACCGCCGGGGCCGCGAGCTCTGTGAAAAGATGAAGGAGCTGATCCCGCGCCAGCAGTTCGACGTGGCCATCCAGGCGGCCGTCGGCTCGCAGATCATCTCCCGCACCACGGTCAAGGCGATGCGCAAGAACGTGCTGGCCAAGTGCTATGGTGGCGACGTTTCGCGCAAGAAGAAGCTTCTGGAAAAGCAGAAGGAAGGCAAGAAGCGCATGAAGCAGGTCGGCCGCGTGGAAATCCCGCAGGAAGCCTTCCTGGCCGTGCTGCAGATGGACAAGTAAGGCCGGCAGGTCGCCCGGCAGCCGCGCGGCACCCGCCAGGTGCCGCCGGGCGCGCAGGGATGGCCCCGTCGCCGCTGCACCCGCACCGCTGCACCCGTTGCCCAAGGACACCGCATGAAATTGTTTGAGATCCTCCTGGTCGTACTGACGCTGGCCTCGGGTTTGATCCTGCTGGCCGACAAGCTGTATTTCGCCAAGCGCCGTGCCGCGCGTGCCGGCCTGCTGGATTCCGAGCCGGTCGCGGTGGACTACGCCCGGGCGTTCTTCCCGGTGCTGGCCATCGTGCTGGTGGTGCGCAGCTTCATCGCCGAGCCGTACAAGATCCCGTCCAGCTCGATGATGCCCAACCTGCTGATCGGCGACTTCATCCTGGTCAACAAGTTCTCCTATGGCCTGCGCCTGCCGCTGAACAATGCCAAGGTCGTCCCGCTGGGCGAACCCAAGCGCGGCGACGTGGTGGTGTTCCACTTCCCGGGCCACTCGGACAACGATCCGGCCAAGGGCGAGAATTTCATCAAGCGCGTCATCGGCATCCCCGGTGACGAGATCGTGTTCGAGGGGAACGGGTTGATCCTCAACGGCGAACCGGTCAAGTACGACAACAAGGGCCTGTATGCCGGCCATCGCGGCCAGGGCGAGGGCAGCTCGCTGCTGGTCGAGCACCTGCCGGGCCGCACCCACACCGTGCTGGAAACCGACTACCCGCGTGGCGCAGGCCAGTGGACGGTGCCGGCCGGCAAGTACCTGGTGATGGGCGACAACCGCGACAACAGCGATGATGGGCGCTTCTGGGGCCTGCTCCCGGAAGAGAACCTGCGCGGCAAGGCGTTCCTGATCTGGCTGAACTGCTCGGGCTGGTTCTGCAAGGACGGCTTCGAGCCGTCGCGGATCGGCTCGAGCATCAATTGATCCATCACACTCGCGTATCTGGGGAGAACGCAATGAAGACGATGAACACGCAGCGTGGCATGACCCTGACCTCGTTCCTGGCGGTACTGATCGTGGTCGCGTTCGGCCTGTATGTCGGCATGAAGCTGTTCCCGATGTATCAGGAGTACTACTCGGTGCGCTCGGCGATGAAGAGCCTGGCCAAGGAGCCGGGCGTGGGCAACATGGAGCCTGCCCGCGTGCAGGACCTGTTCTTCAAGCGGCTGTACATCAACTACTCGGAAAACGTGAAGCCGGCCAACGTCAAGTTCGATCGCATCGACGGCGGCTGGAACATGAAGGTCAACTACGAAGTGCGCCGTGAACTGATCGGCAATCTCGACGTGGTGGGCAAATTCGATTCGAACCAGGAACTGACCCTCGCCGGTGTCGACTAAGACTTTCCAACGTGGTGACCGCATTGGTCATCCCTTCGCAGATCCGGGCCTGCTCCAGCAGGCCCTGACGCATCGCAGTGCCGGCACGCCCAACAACGAGCGGCTGGAATTCCTCGGCGACAGCATCGTCAACATGATGGTGGCCCAGGCGCTGTACCAGCGCTGGCCCAAGGCCGACGAAGGTGCGCTCACCCGCGCCCGTGCCGAACTGGTGCGTGAAGGTGCGCTGGCGGTGATCGCCCGCACCCTCGAACTGGGCGACCGGCTGATCCTGGGCCCGGGCGAGATGAAGACCGGCGGTCACCGCCGCGACTCCATCCTGGCCGACGCCCTGGAGGCGGTTGTAGCCGCCATCTACCTGGATGCCGGCTTCGAGGCCTGCCGCGGCGTGGTTCTGCCGTGGTTCGGCCCCTCGATGGAGGCGCTGCCGGCCACCGGCAAGCCCGAGAAAGACCCCAAAACCCGCCTTCAGGAATGGTTGCAGGCCCGACAGAAGACGCTGCCGCTGTACGAGCTGCTGTCAGAGTCGGGTGACGACCATGCCAAGACCTTCCGGGTACGCTGTGGCGTAGCCGATCCCGCTGTCAGCACCGAAGGCGAAGGTGCCTCGCGACGGCTGGCCGAACAACAGGCGGCCGCGGCCGCCCTCGAGCAACTGGATTCCAAGTGAGCGAAGCAATTCCCCATCATTGCGGCAGCGTGGCCGTCATCGGCCGCCCCAACGTCGGCAAATCCACCCTGACCAACGCCCTGGTGGGCGCCAAGGTCAGCATCGTGTCCAACCGCCCGCAGACCACGCGGCACCGGTTGCTGGGCATTGCCAGCTACCCGGAAGGGCAGCTGGTGCTGGTGGACACCCCCGGCCTGCACCGGGTGCAGAAGCGCGCCATGAACCGCGTCATGAACCGCGCCGCGCGCGGCTCGCTGGAGGGCGTGGACGCCGGCATGCTGGTGATCGAAGCCGGCCGCTGGGACGAAGAAGACACCCTGGCCTTCAACGTGCTCAGCGACTCGGGCATTCCGGTGGTGCTGGTGGTCAACAAGGTCGACCGGCTCAAGGACAAGGCAGCGCTGCTGCCGTTCCTGCAGCAGGTCACCGAAGGCCGCACGTTCGCCGCCGTTCACCCGATTTCGGCGCAGAAGCGCAACGGCCTGGAAGCGCTGGTGCGCGACCTGCTGAAGCTGCTGCCCGAAGCCCCGCCGATGTTCGGCGAGGATGAAATCACCGACCGCAGCCAGCGCTTCCTGGCCGGCGAACTGGTCCGTGAGCAGCTCATGCGCCAGCTGGGCGAAGAACTGCCGTACGCCACCACGGTGGAAATCGAGCGGTTCGTCGAAGACGGCAACCTGCTGCGCATCGGCGCGGTGATCTGGGTCGAGCGCGAAGGCCAGAAGGCCATCGTGATCGGCAAGGGCGGCACCCGCCTGAAGGACATCGGCGCCAAGTCGCGCATGCAGATGGAGCGCCTGTTCGGCGCCAAGGTCTTCCTGGAGACCTGGGTGCGCGTGCGTGAAGGCTGGTCCGATGACGAAGCCGCGCTGAAGGCGTTCGGCTACGAGTAAGCCGGGTCGCTGACGGCTGCGCCATGCGCATCGATGACGAACCCGCCTTCGTGCTGCATGCCCGGTCGTGGCGCGAAACCAGCCTGCTGGTGGAAGTACTGACCGAGCAGCACGGCCGTATCGGTCTGCTGGCGCGGGGCGTGAGCAGTCCGCGCAGCCAGGCCCTGCGGGCGGCATTGCAGCCGCTGCAGTGGATCCGCTTCAGTGCCGTGCAGCGCGGTGAACTGGCCCAGCTGCGCGGTGCCGAAGCCCTGGATGCCGCGCCGCGGCTGGGCGGCGAGGCGATGCTGGCCGGGTTCTACATCAACGAGCTGCTGATGCGGCTGGCCCCGCGCCAGGACCCGCTGCCCGAGTTGTATGACCACTACGGTCTGGTCCGCCAGCGCCTGCGCGACGGCGAGCCGTTGGCCTGGACATTGCGCCGGTTCGAGCGCGACCTGCTGGAGGCGCTGGGGTTCGGGTTCGACCTGGCCCATGGCAGCGACGGCGAGCCGGTCGACCCGGCCGCCCGCTACGAACTGGACCCGCAGGAAGGGCCGCGCCGGCTGCTCAGCGAGCGCGGCACCGACCCCCGCCGTGGCACCGCCACCGGCAGCGCCCTG
>NZ_QAIW01000470.1:0-3444 GCF_003061285.1 Stenotrophomonas sp. HMWF003
CGTCTACTACGTCGGCCTGGACATCCGTCTGGCCGGCCAGGACCGCGGCACGTTCCGGCAGCGCAGTCTCAACAGCCTGGCGGTCGACACCGCAGCCGATGGCAGCGCCCACCTGCGCACGCGCATCCTGTGGACCGAACAGCGCGCCCCCGGCGAAACGCAGACGGTGCTGGACCTGGATCCGGAGGTGGGCGACGAGCGGGCCATGCTGGCCCTGCTGGACGGCGGCTTCGAGCTGACCCTGGCCGCTGACGGCACCAGCACGGGCATGCGCGCCGTCGACCAGGCGGCCTGGCGCGACACCGTGACCCTGCAGCCGCAGGCCGCGCGCCTGCTCAACGCCGAACAGCAGCTGGGCGGCCTGCAGCCTTTGGCGCTGCCGTCCCAGCTGGCCATTGGCCAACGCATCACCCGTCGCGCCCAGACCCGGGACTTCGGTGAACTCACCTCGCAGATGCAGGTGCAGTCACTGACGCCGGCCGAGGTGGTGGTCAGCGTGGAACTCACCGGTACCGACGTGCAGGGCCGTGGCCGCCAGGTGCTGCAGCGTGCCGACGGCATGCCGATCGAGGCGCGCATGCAGCTGACACTGGCACCCCGCGACGACCTGCCCGCCACCGAGCAGCGGATGTACCTGGCGCGGATGGATCTGGACCCGCTGCAGCGCCTGGAGAGCGAGACCCTGCTGGAGACGTATCCGGCGATGATCCAGGCCCACCTCGACGCACCGCCCTTCTCGGCGATGTCGTCCAACGCCGACGATTACCCACCGTCGCCGCCGGAAGAGCGCGTGCCCGGGCTGTTGGACATGGCGGCACTGAAGCAGACCGAAGGCAGCCTGAAGTTCGCGGTGAACCGCGACCATCGCGACGGCCGCCCGTTGATCCGCATTGCCGGGCGCGTCGGCACCGGCGCATCGCCCAACAACGATCCGGACGCGCTCGCCCTCACCGCGGCAACTCCGCGCGCCGTGCACTTCTTCGACGCCAGGGGCAAGCGCCTGGCGAATCTGTCCGCACAGCCGGTGCTGGACCCGTGGGTATTGGTGGGCGACTTCCACGCCGACGAAAAGGACATCGCGTTTCCGTTCCGCCTGCCACTGAACACGCGCGGCAGCCAAGTGGACGCCATCCGCCGGATCCGACTGGATGTCGATGTGGACACCCACCTTGGCACCGAGGTGGAAACACTGGTCCCGGGCGCCCTCTCGCGGCGCAACCCGAACGCGCAGGTGCAGTGGACCTCGCCCACCCGGGTGACCGTGCAGCAGGCGCTGCCTTGGCGCGCGCGCACCGAGGGCTACTGGACCACCGCGGTGCCGCTGGATGCGCAGGGCCGTGAGATGCCGGCGGCGATGGTGGATGTGCACGGCGCACACGCGCTGGCCGATGCGCATCCGGGTGACCCGGCCCAGTCGCCGCTGCACTGGGAGCGCATCCGCCAGCCCGAACGGCTGGAGATCGCCACGGCAGCGCCGATCGCCGCGCTGCGCCTGCGTCACCAGCGCTGGCAGCGCCAGCCGCGGCAATGGACCTTCCGCTACCTTGCCCCGGACGCGGTCGAGGCGGACACAGAGGATGGCGCCAACTAGTACGGCCGCCTCGTTCAGACAGGCCCGTTGTCTTTCCGGTGTAAAATTCAGCGTTTTAACCGGAACAATGGCGAAACCGCAGCACCGCCCGCCCCTGCCCGGCCCGGCCTTCATCCGTCTGTTGGCGGAATTTGCCGACGGCCAGGTGGCCCCGACCAGCCCGGACCTGTCCGACCGCCTGAGCCAGTGGGTCGACTGGAACCGTGCGGTGGCGCTGTCGCGGGCGCTGGACGGAAGGGTGCCGCCCCCGCCTGCCGAGGCGGTCGCGTTCGATGCCGCCGAGGCGGCCGAATGCGTGCGGGTGCGCTCGGTACTGGCCGCCGCGATCGTTCAGCAACCTGACCCGCCAAAGCCCGGCGCCACGGACGATGCGGCGGCGATCCGCCAACGCGTCGTTGCCCTGCAGCGCTCGATGCAGGCCAACACCGGACGGCTGCGTGGCCGCCTGCGCGACATGCTCAGCCTGGCCGGCCCCGAACTGGGGCGGCTGGCCGAGGTGGATGCGGTGATGGAACAGACGCTGAGCCCGCGCGAGCAGGCGTTGCTGGCCACGGTGCCTGCGCTGCTTGCCCAGCATTTCGAGCGGCTGCGCAACGCGGCGCTGCCAACGCCCGTCGAAGGCGAGGCCGCCGACGCCGACGCGGTGCCGCCCGATGAGGGCTGGCGGCTGCGGTTCAACCACGCGATGCAGAGCGTGCTGCTGGCCGAACTGGATGTTCGTTTTCAACCCATCGAAGGCCTGCTTGCAGCGCTTCGCCCCCGATAACTGGGACGTCATGTTCAGAACTAGTCTTTATCTCGTCGTTTTCCTTGCAGGTCTGTTTGCCGCGTGCTGGATCGGCGTGGGATACATCGGGTCGAACCCGGTGGGTTTCGCGGTCGCACTGGTGATTGCCGCCTGCTACACCGCCGGGGGCGTCGAGCTGTTCCGCTACCGCCAGGCCACCGCTGGCCTGGGGCACGCGTTGGCCGATGTATCGGCGGCCGAGCAGGACCTGGGCGCCTGGTTGCAGCGCGTACCGGCCAGCCTGCGCAATGCGGTGCGCCTGCGCGTGGACGGCGAGCGTGTTGCCCTGCCCGCCCCGGTGCTGACGCCCTACCTGGTGGGGCTGCTGGTCCTGCTGGGCATGCTCGGCACCCTGCTGGGCATGATGGCTACGCTGCGTGGCACCGGGCTGGCACTGGAAAGCGCCACCGACCTGCAGGCCATCCGCGGCTCGCTCGGGGCGCCGGTGGAAGGCCTCGCGGTGGCATTCGGCACCTCCATCGCCGGCGTGGCGACCTCGGCGATGCTCGGCCTGCTGTCGGCACTGTGCCGCCGCGAGCGCCTGCAGACCGTGCAGCAGCTCGATGCGCGCGTGGCCACCGACCTGCACCCCCATTCCCAGGCATGGCAGCGCAGCGAGACCTTCCGCCTTGCGCAGGCGCAGGCCGCGCTGATGCCGGCGCTGGTCGAGCGCCTGCAGGCGATGACCGCGGCGATCGAGCAGCAGAGCCTGCAGGCCAACCAGCAGCTGCTGTCCAGCCAGGAGACCTTCCACGCCAAGGCGGACGCCGAACACGTCCGCCTGGCGGGCGCGGTGGAGCTGGCGCTGAAAGACAGCATCGCCGCCAGCGCACGTGCCGTGGGCGAAGCACTGCAGCCGATCATGGACAGCACCCTGCGCGGCATCGCCGCCGAAACAACCGCCCTGCAGCGCGGTGTCGGCGACGCCGTGCAGCGCCAGCTGGAGGGCCTCAACGCCGGCTTCGAGGCCAGCCGCGCGGCCAGCGCGGACAGCTGGAACAGCGCGATCGCCGCCCAGCAGCAGACCAACCTGGCGCTCACCACCGACCTGCGCGCGGCGCTGGAG
>NZ_QAIW01000470.1:3454-4799 GCF_003061285.1 Stenotrophomonas sp. HMWF003
CCAACGCGCGCTTGGCCTGCTGGATGCGCTGTCGTCGCGTCTGGCGGCCAACGTGGATCACTGGGCCACCGCACAGGCGGCGCAGGAGCAGACCCATCAGGCGCTCACCGCCGATCTGCGGCAGACGCTGCAGCAGTTCAGCGACAGCCATGACCAGCATGCCCTGCGCCTGCTGGATGGGGTGGCGCAGCGCCTGGACGCCAGCGCCGACAGCTGGACCACCGCCCAGGCCGCGCAACAGCGCACCAACGAAGCGCTGGTGGTGGAACTGTGCGACGCACTGGCCCGCTTCACCGACCAGCACCAGCAGCAGGCCGGCAGCCTGGCCGACACCCTGGCCAGCCGTCTGGACGCCACGGCCGAGCGCTGGAACAGCAGCCAGGAGAGCCAGCAGCAGGCCCATGCCGCGCTGATTGGCGGGCTGGACAGCACGTTGCAGGTCTTCACCCAGACCCACGACGCACGTGCCAGCGCCCTGCTTGAGACGCTCGCCGATCGCCTGGACGCCAGCACGCGCAGCCACGCCGACGCGTGGCGCGATGCATTGGCCCAGCAGGCAGCCACGCATGCGAGCAGCGCCGCGCGCAACGAGCAGGCACTGACCGCCGTGGCTGGCAGCTTCGATACACATGCGCGCACCCTCGCCGAGACGATGCAGCACGCGCACACCACCCTGCAGGACGCGCTGGAAGCGCGCGACGGGCAGCGCCTCGCTGCCTGGAGCGAGGCGTTCGGCACGCAGTCGACTGCGCTGGCCCAGCAGTGGGCGCAGACCGGCGAACAGGTGGCGCGCCGCCAGCAGGACATCTGCGAGACCCTGTCGCGGACCGCGCAGGAGATCACCACCCAGACCCAGGCCCACGCCAGCGACACCATCGCCGAAATCTCGCGGCTGGTGCAGGTGGCCTCGGAGGCACCGAAGGCCGCCGCCGACGTGGTGGCCGAGCTGCGCCAGAAGCTGTCTGACAGCATGGTCCGCGATACCGCCATGCTGGAAGAGCGCAGCCGTCTGCTGGCCACGCTGGAAACGCTGCTGGATGCGGTCAACCATGCCTCCACCGAGCAGCGCACTGCTGTCGATGCACTGGTGACCACCTCGGCCGACCTGCTCGACCGGGTGGGTACGCGCTTCACCGACCACCTCGCCACCGAAACCGGCAAGCTGGGCGAGGTTGCCGCGCAGGTCACCGGCAGCGCGGTGGAAGTGGCGGCACTGGCCGACGCATTCGGCGGCGCCATGGAGGTGTTCGGCAGCGCCAGCAGCGGGCTGGGCGACCGCCTCGCGCAGATCAGCGGCGCGCTCGATGCCTCGCTGGCACGCAGCGACGAACAGCTGGCCTATTAC
>NZ_QAIW01000470.1:4809-5292 GCF_003061285.1 Stenotrophomonas sp. HMWF003
GCCCAGGCACGCGAAGTGATTGACCTGAGCGTGCTGTCGCAGAAGCAGATCATCGAAGAACTGCAGCAGCTGGGCGCGCGCCGCACTGCCGAAGCGACCGGGACCGCCACCGCATGAGCGACGAGATCGAGGTCGATGGCGAATCCGGTGCACCGATCTGGGCCGCCTTCGGCGACCTGATGTCGGTACTGCTGGGCGCTTTCGTGCTGATCCTGGTCGGCGTGGTGGCGTTGCAGCTGGAGTTGTCCAACCGGCTGGACCACGAGGTCAAGCAGCGCCAGGCCGAAGCGCAGCGTCGCAAGACGCTGGAACAGGCGCTGGCGGTGCCGCTGGCGGCCGGGCGGGTGACCATCGTGGATGGCCGCATCGGCATCCGCGGCAGCGTGCTGTTCGCCTTGAATTCCGACCAGCTGCAGCCCGAAGGCCGTGAACTGCTCAAGAGCCTGGCCGGCCCGTTGGCCGAGTACCTGTCCTCGCGCGAGG
>NZ_QAIW01000470.1:5303-6831 GCF_003061285.1 Stenotrophomonas sp. HMWF003
CCAGGTGCGCGAAGGCAACCGCCAGTTCGCCGACAACTGGGCGCTGTCGGCCGAACGCGCGCTCACCGTCACCCGGGCGCTGATTGCCGAAGGCGTGCCCGCCTCGGCGGTGTTTGCCGCCGCCTTCGGTGCCGAGCAGCCGGTGGATTCCAACGCCGAGGAAGCCGGGCGCGCGCGTAATCGCCGCGTTGAAATGGCACCGATTCCGCGGCCGAAAGCCACGGCGGCAGCCGATGCCCCGTAAGTCGTTGCCGGTGGCCGCACAGCTAGATGCGTGGCGCGGGCAGCAGCTGGACCGGCTCGACCCGGTGGGCTTTGCGGTGATCGAGGCCTTGCAGGTGCGTGCGCAGGCATACCAGGGCGCAGTGCGACAGCTGCTGGATGCGCGGCTGTCCACGCGGGTGGCGGCGTATGCGGCGCGCGTTGCCGAACAGACTGCGCACGTGCCACGCCACACTCGGGCCGCACCCGCAGCCACCGACCGCGCACGTCCGCTGTCGGGCCTGCTGGCGACGTTGTCCGCGCATGCGCATGCGCATACGCAGGCACCGTCGGTGCCGCACGACGCACCTCTCGACACCGCGCCCACACCGGCATTCCCCGCGCTGCCGGCCATCAGCGAGTTCCGTGACCTGTGGGCCACGGTGCGCAATGAAAGCCAGAAACGCATCTCGCTGGCGCAGGGCCCCGGCGACGGTGGCCCGTTGAATTCGGCGGTGCTGGTGCACCGCTCGCTCACCTTGATGAGCGAACTGTCACCGGGCTACCTGCAGCACTTCCTGATGTACCTGGACAACCTGGCCTGGCTGGAACAGATGCAGCCGCGCACCGCAACGCCGGCGCGTGACGTGGGGCGTATCGCCAAGCCGCGCCGCGCCCGCACCCCGAAGGCCTGATCGGCCTACCGGCACGGCGCGCCCTGCGCCGCCCTGGATATACCAAGGTATATCGCCGCTAACCCACGGGCATCTAGGCCTGCGTGCAGCGGGCGCGGACAATACGCACACCGGCCAGGCGCACTGCGTCGCCGGCATCGCCCCTTCACTACCGGACATTCCCATGGATCCCGACCCCGATCCTGCCGGGTGCCGCGCGCCCCTGGTTCCGCCCCTGCCCTGTTCCACCCCGGCGTCCGGCCGGCGGCGTCCGCACCCCTGAGTGCCGGGCGGCCGGCGGGCGCTGCCTGCCCGGAGGCCTGCCGATGCACTACAAGATCCTCTACATCACCCTGCGCCGCCTGATCCTCGATCGCGACGTGGCCGGCCTGCGCAGCCAACTGCTGCAGCACGGTGCCCCGCTGTTCGCACGCGCCCTGGCCCTGGGCTCCGAGCGTGTCATCGCTGACGCCCTGAGCCTGCTGCCGATCTCCGAACGCCTGCACGTGCTGCGCCACCTGCCCGCCGCCCTGCGCAGCGCGCTGCTGCCGCTGTGCTCGCGCGGCAGCCCCGGCCCGGTGCGCCCGCGCTGGTCGTTTCCCATCGCCCACGTCCAGCACGCCTGATCCCCGCCGCGACGGCCTGTCCTGACG
>NZ_QAIW01000471.1:0-388 GCF_003061285.1 Stenotrophomonas sp. HMWF003
CACCTGCGCATGCCCGCCGCTGACCCGGGTGAGGGCCAGCGCGCCGTCGTTGCCCAGCCATGCGCCGCCCAGCTCGTCGGCGCCACTGTTGAGCGGGGCCGGCAGTGCGGCCACGGTGCCGAACCCCTTTTCCTGCACGGTGGCCAGGTACAGGTCGAAGCCGCCGTGGGTGCCCGTGCCATTGCGCGCGAACAGCAGCGCCTGGCCATCCGGGCGCAGCGCCGGGCGGCGCTCGTCGGCGGCGGTGTTGATCGTCACCGGCAGCGCCATCACCGGCCCGAAGCTGCCGTCGCCGTGCACCGCCACGCTGTACAGGTCGAACCCGCCGCGCCCGCCGCTGCGGTTGGAGGCGAAGTACAGCCAGCGCCCGTCGTGGCTGAAGTACGGG
>NZ_QAIW01000471.1:401-14949 GCF_003061285.1 Stenotrophomonas sp. HMWF003
AGGCCCACACGATGCGCTGGCCGTCCGGGGCGATGGTGGCCTGGGCCTCGTTGGCCTTGGTCGACACCACGCCCATGCCCTCGATGCCGAATTCGGAAAGCGCCATCGCCTGCGGCGTGGAGAGTAAACTGGCGCACAGCGCGAGCAGTGACAATGGAGTGCGCATAGCCGCTTCCGTTGGGGGTTTGCGTTCCATTCTAGGCCCGGAGCAGACACACCCATGACCGCCGATCGTTACGCCGTATTTGGCCAGCCCATCGCGCACTCGCAGTCGCCGCGCATCCACGCCGCGTTCGGCCGCCAGGAAGGCATCGCGCTGGACTACCGCGCCATCGAGGCCAGCCCGGACGCATTCGCCGCCGCCCTGGAGGCCTTCGCGGCCGAAGGCGGCGTGGGCGCCAACATCACCGCCCCGCACAAGGAGGCCGCCTTCGCGCTGTGCACCACGCTGACCTCGCGCGCGCGCCGGGCGGGCGCGGTCAACACGCTGCTGCGCAAGGGCGACCGCTGGCATGGCGACACCACCGATGGCATCGGCCTGGTGCGCGACCTCACCGACCGCCACGGCCTGGACCTGCGCGGCCGCCGCACCCTGCTGATCGGCGCGGGCGGATCGGCGCGCAGCGTCGCCCCGGCGCTGCTGGATGCCGGCATCCTGGAGCTGGTGGTGGTCAACCGCACCCCCGAACGCGCCGATGCGCTGATCGACGCCATGGGCGAACCCGGCCGCGCCATCACCCGGTACTGGGAAGACATCCGCGAACTGGGCGACTTCGAACTGATCGTCAACGCCACCTCGGCCGGGCGCGACCGCGCCAACGAATTCACCCTGCCGCTGGGGCTGGTCAACAGCATGACCACCGCGGTGGACCTCAATTACGGCGAGGCCGCCATCGGCTTCACCGCGTGGGCGCGGTCGGCCGGCTGCCGCAACGTGGTCGACGGCCTGGGCATGCTGGTCGAACAGGCCGCCGAGAGCTTCCTGCAGTGGCATGCAGTGCGACCGCAGACCGACCCGGTGTACGCCGAACTGCGCGCCGAGCACGCGTTGGCCGGCGAGGACTGAGCCGATGAACATGGAGCTGCTGATTTCCGTGCTGGGCATGACCGCCACGCGCCTGCCGATCCTGATTGCATTGGCCATCTCGGTGGTCTGGGTCATCGACACCCCGCGCACCACCGTGCGTGACGTGGCCTTGTGGTCGCTGATCCTGCTGGCCGTGGCCACCGTGGCCGGGCTGGTGTTGAACCTGGTGCCGATCTGGCTGGTGCAGCAGGGCAACTACGAGTCGATCCGCAGCCTGTCGATGTGGCTGGGCGTGGGTCATTTCGTGCTGGGCCTGCTCGAGGCGCTGGGCGTGGTGCTGCTGGTGTGGGCGCTGACCCGCACGCTGCGCGCCCGCAACGTGGCGGCGGCCGGCTGACCACCGCGCCGGAACGTGCGCCAGCGGGTGTGAACACCGGACCTGCATCCCGGATCTGAACCGGCGCGGAAATCCGCGCCGGTCCCGACCCTCCGCTCGTGAGAAAATACCCGCCGTGATCCAGGCAGGTAGCTCTTGGCGTGACCGAAAAAGTTGAAGCCCCGCGTGCGCTGAACGACGACATGAAGGCCGCCATCCGCGATGCCTACGCCAAGCTGCAGGCCAACACCCCCGGCTTCAGCACCCGGCGTTCGCAGAGCCAGATGATCGGCGTGGTCTCGCGTGCGCTGTCGCACAGCGGCGGCGTCGGCGTGGTCGAAGCCCCTACCGGCGTGGGCAAGTCGCTGGGCTACCTCACCGCTGGCGTGCCGATCGCGCTGGCCACCAAAAAGAAGCTGGTGATCAGCACCGGTACGGTGGCCCTGCAGTCGCAGCTGTTCGAGCGCGACATCCCCAACTTCCTCAAGGCCACCGGCATCGAGGCCACGGTGGCCCTGGCCAAGGGGCGCACCCGCTACCTGTGCACGCGCAATGCCGCCGAAGCGCATGGCGATGGCGCCCAGGAGGGCATGTTCGAGGACGAGCAACCGCTGTTCGACCGGCCGTTGGCGCCGATCGAGATGGATCTGGCGCAGAAGCTGAGCAAGGACTTCCTGGAAGGGCGCTGGAATGGCGACCTCGACAATGCCCCGGAGACCATCAGCAACACCCTGCGCTCGCGCATCACCACCCCGGCGTCCGGCTGTGCCGGGCGCAAGTGCGCCTATTCGGCGCAGTGCGCGGTGCTGCGCTCACGCAACACCGTGCGCGAGGCGCAGATCGTGGTGACCAACCACGCGCTGTTGTTGTCGGCGCTGTCCATCGGTGAAAGCGACAACGGCCAGCCGCTGATCGCGCCGCCCTCGGACATGCTGCTGGTGCTCGACGAAGGCCACCATATCGGCAGCGTGGCCATCGACCAGGGCGCGGCCAGCCTGGCCCTGGACGAGATGGCCAAGCGCACCGGCCGCCTGCAGGTGCTGATCGCCGCCTCCTACCGCGCGGTGGACAAGGACAAGCTGGGCAACCTGCTGCCCAACGAGGCCATCGAGGCCGCGGCCAAGGTCAGCAAGCAGCTCAAGGCGTTCCGCGACGTCATCGACCGCAGCTGGCGCCCGGACCCGGCCGCCCAGGAGCCGATGTGGCGCGCCCCGAACGGGCGCCTGCCGGAGATCTGGATGGCCGACATCGAGGCCATCGCCGACGACACCCGCAGCCTGTTCAACTGGGCCCATGCCGCGCTGGCCCAGGTGGCCAAGGGCAAGCCCGAGGACGCCGCCCGCGAACGCCTGCAGCGCAACCTGGGCATGGCGCTGGAGATGATCGAGCAGCAGCACAACCTGTGGACGGCCTGGCGCCGCGAAGACAAGGAAGGCCAGCCGCCGATGGCGCGCTGGATCACCCTGTCGCGCGATGGCGACCTGATCCTGCACGGGTCGCCGGTGTCGGCCGCGCACGTCCTGCGCAAACTGCTGTGGGACGAAGTGGATTCGGTGGTGATGACCTCGGCCACGCTGACCGGCGGCGGCGATTTCCAGTCGCTGGCGATCGACAACGGCATTCCGGCCGAGGCCGAGATGGTGTCGCTGGCCTCGCCCTTCGACCTGCCCAACCAGGCCCAGCTGATCGTGCCCGCGTTCCCGGTCACCCCCGACGACCGCGAGCGCCACCCCAAGGAAGTGGCCAAGTACCTGGTCAAGGAACTGGATTGGGGCAAGGGCAGCATCGTGCTGTTCACCTCGCGCTGGAAGATGGAAAAGGTGGCCGAGCTGATGCCCGCCGCGCAGCGCAAGCTGATGCTGGTGCAGGGCGAGGGCGCCAAGCAGAAGATGATCGATGAACACCTGCGCCGCACCGCGGCCGGCGAGGGCTCGGTGCTGTTCGGGCTGAACTCGTTCGGCGAGGGCCTGGATCTGCCCGGCGAGGCCTGCACCACGGTGGTGATCACCCAGGTACCGTTCGCGGTGCCCACCGACCCGCAGACCTCCACGCTGAGCGAGTGGTTCGAAAGCCGCGGCCTCAATGCCTTCAACCTGATCGCGATCCCGCACGCGCTGCGCACGCTGACCCAGTTCTCCGGCCGCCTGATCCGCACGTCCACCGACACCGGCCGCGTGATCATCCTCGACTCGCGCCTGCTGACCCGCCGCTACGGCAAACGCATCATCGACGCGTTGCCGCCGTTCAAGCGGGTGATCGGCTAGGAAACGCGGTGGAGCCACGCCACGCGTGGCTGCACAGGCCCGGGCGCGCCGCACACCCCACGGGCATTACCCGCCCGGGGTGCGGCAGGCCATCCCGTAGGCGTCGCGGTAGGGCCTGTCGAAGCAGCGCATCAGCCCCTCCAGCACGTCGAGGTTGGGCGGCCAGGGAATGCGCTGCTCCGTACCGTTTTGATTGAGGATCAGGACGCCATCGACCACCGTCATGCCTGGAGGTGTGTCGATCCGGGCAAGCGCATCACGTGCCTGCTGCAATGCGGCCCGGTCCTGTTGCAGGAACGCGATGCTGCCATCGACGTACAGGTTCCAGCCCGCCCGATCCTGCGCGGCGGGCTTGTAGGTGCTCTTCATCAGCGCTACCGCCTGCGGCGTCTGTCCAAGCTCGGCGCGGACCTGTGCTTCATGCCAGGCCAGCAGACCGATCCCGTTTGCCTTGGGCTGCGCACGGTAGGCCGCGATAAGGTCCGCAGCGGCCAGCTGGCACCCCGGTTTCTCCGCCATCGGACGCCAGCCGCCGGCCAGGTCCTGGTCGAACTGATCCGGCGACAGCGCCAGCAGCGCGGCGCGATCAACCACGCAGTCGTCGGCAAGGGCGGGAAGCGCAGCCAGCGAAACGGCCAGTGCAAGCAGACAGCGAACAGCACGCATCGTCACCTCCCTGTGCAGAACCATCACCGAAGTGTTCGCCAGCAGCGCGCGTCGGGTCAAGCCGCTACTTACTCCGACGCCGCCGGACACGCCTCATACGCCAACGCATACGGCTGGTACATGCACCGCACCAATGCATCCACCACGTCCAGCCGCGGGGGCCACGGCACCTGCTCGGCCTCCACCTGCACCTTGCCGTCGCGGACCACCCGGCCCGGTGGCGGCGGCAGCGCGGCCAATCGCGCACGTGCCTGCTTCAACGCCGGCAGGTCGTCGTCCAGGAAGGCAATGGTGGCGTCCACATACGCATTCCAGCCGCCCACATCGGCGTGTTTCGGTTTGTAGGTGGTGCGCATCAGCGCGCTGGCCGGGTCGCGTTCCCCGCCCAGTGCGCGCAGCTGCGCCTCGCGCCAGACCAACGGGGGATCGCCCGCCGCAGCGGGTTGCTGGCGCCGGTAGTCGGCGATGAGTTCGGCGGTTTCCAGCACGCAACCGGGCCGGTCGGCCAGCGGCCGCCAGCCCGCGTCCGGATCACCGTCGAACACCTGCAGGGGCAGGGCCAGCACCGCGTCGCGGTTGGCCAGTGTGCATTCGGCCGCCAGCAGCGGGGCGGAAGCGCAGGACAGCGCAAGAAACACCAGGCAATGATTCAGCCGCATCGTCACGTCCATGTGTGAAGGACGCCCAGTATGAAGGCTGCGCGCCGTTCCCGCATGGGCAACGGCCACTGTCGGCCATGCCGCCCGGATCGGTAGTGCCGGCCGCTGGCCGGCTCCCCTGCTACGTTACAGCTTCGACAAATCGCGCACCGCGCCCTTGTCCGCACTGGTGGCCAGCAGCGCGTAGGCCTTCAGCGCGCCGGTGACCTTGCGCGGGCGCGCCTCGCGCGGTGTCCAGCCCAGCGCATCCTGTTCGCGGCGGCGTGCGGCCAGCGTGGCGTCATCCACCAGCAGGTCGATGCGGCGCGCGGGGATGTCGATGCGGATGCGGTCGCCTTCCTGCACCAGCCCGATCACCCCGCCGGCGGCGGCTTCGGGCGAGGCGTGGCCGATCGACAGCCCGGAGGTGCCGCCGGAGAAGCGCCCGTCGGTGAGCAGCGCGCACTGCTTGCCCAGGCCCTTGGATTTCAGGTAACTGGTCGGGTACAGCATTTCCTGCATGCCCGGGCCGCCCTTCGGGCCTTCATAGCGGATCACCACCACGTCGCCGGCCACCACCTGATCGGCGAGGATGCCGGCCACCGCAGCGTCCTGGCTTTCGAACACGCGTGCGCGCCCCTCGAAGACGTGGATGGACTCATCCACGCCGGCGGTCTTGACCACGCACCCGTCCACGGCCAGGTTGCCGCGCAGCACGGCCAGCCCGCCTTCGGCCGAGTAGGCGTGGGCGACGCTGCGGATGCAGCCGTCGGCGCGGTCCACGTCGAGCGTGGGCCAGCGCGTGGCCTGGCTGAAGGCCACCTGGGTGGGAATGCCCGCCGGGCCGGCACGGAAGAAGTCGTGCACCTTCTCGTCCTCGCTCACGGCGACATCCCAGCGGGCGATCGCGTCGGCCAGGCTGCGGCTGTGCACGGTGGGCACGTCGGTATGCAGCAGCCCACCGCGCGCCAGCTCGCCCAGGATGCCGTACACGCCACCGGCGCGGTGCACGTCTTCCATGTGGTACTTCGGCGTGTTCGGGGCCACCTTGCACAGCTGCGGCACGCGCCGCGACAACGCGTCGATGGCCTGCAGATCGAAGTCGACCTCCGCTTCCTGCGCGGCGGCCAGCAGGTGCAGGATGGTGTTGGTGGACCCGCCCATGGCGATGTCCAGGGTCATCGCGTTTTCGAACGCGGCCACGCTGGCGATATTGCGCGGCAGCGCGTTGGCGTCTTCGCCGCCGTACCAGCGGTGGCACAGCTCCACAATCAGGCGCCCGGCGCGGCGGAACAGCTGCTCGCGGTCGGCGTGGGTGGCCAGGGTGGAGCCGTTGCCCGGCAGCGACAGCCCCAGGGCTTCGGTCAGGCAGTTCATCGAGTTGGCGGTGAACATGCCCGAACACGACCCGCAGGTGGGGCAGGCGCTGCGCTCGTACTCGGCGACTTTCTCGTCGCTGGCGCTTTCGTCGGCAGCGATCACCATCGCGTCCACCAGGTCCAGCTTGTGCTCGGACAAGCGGGTCTTGCCGGCTTCCATCGGTCCGCCGGACACGAACACCACCGGAATGTTCAGGCGCAACGCGGCCATCAGCATGCCGGGGGTGATCTTGTCGCAGTTGGAAATGCACACCAGCGCATCGGCGCAGTGCGCGTTGACCATGTACTCCACCGAGTCGGCGATGATCTCGCGGCTGGGCAGCGAATACAGCATGCCGTCGTGGCCCATGGCGATGCCGTCATCGACCGCGATGGTGTTGAACTCCTTGGCCACGCCGCCCACCTGCTCGATCTCGCGCGCCACCAGCTGCCCCAGGTCCTTGAGGTGCACGTGGCCGGGCACGAACTGGGTGAACGAATTGGCGATGGCGATGATCGGCTTGTGGAAGTCGCCGTCGGTCATGCCGGTGGCGCGCCACAGGGCGCGGGCGCCGGCCATGTTGCGGCCGGCGGTGGAGGTGCGGGAGCGGTATTCAGGCATGGGGGCTGGCAGGATCTGGCGGGCCGTGGGGGCGCGTTTCAGTTCGATTCTGCCGAAAAATTCCGGTTGCGTTTGCAACCGTTGCGCCCGCTGTTTCCAGGGCAAATGCTGAAATGCCATTCATGTTTCCGGCTTTGCCGGTTTTGGTTGTTCGCCGCGATCAGGCATGATTGGGGAGATAACCGCATTAGGGGGCATGACGCCATGAAACGTTCCAGGACCACCGCGCTGCTGTTGATGAGCGCCGCGCCGCTGCTGTTCACCGCCTGCCAGAAGGACGCCGCCGTCCAGACGCAGGAAGGGTTGTACACCTCGGTGGAGGCCTGTACCGAAGCCACGGGTGACCCGTCCAGCTGCCGCACCGCGTTTGCGCAGGCGCAGAAGCAGTCGGCCGATGCGGCGCCCAAGTACGCCTCGCGTGCCGAATGCGAAGCCGAGTACAACGCCGAGCAGTGCGTGGAACAGAAGACCTCCACCGGCCACTCGTTCATCGGCCCGATGATGATGGGCTTCTTCATGTCGCAGATGCTTGGCAACCGTGGCGCCGGCCTGGCGCAGGCCCCGGCGGCCAGCCCGGCCTACCAGGACAAGGCCAAGGGCTGGGCACGCCCGGCCCCGGGTGGCAGCGGCGGCTTGAACACCGCCAGCGGCATCGGCGCAGGCAAGGCCGGCCTGGCCCCGGTCAACGCCACCCCGAACCGTGCCGTCACCGCCAGCCGCGGTGGCTTCGGCAGCACCAGCAGCGGCCGCAGCAGCGTCGGCGGCTGATCGATGCAGCGTGTCCGTATTGCCGAGCGCAGCCAGTGGCGCGCCCGGGCCGAGGAATCCGGCTTCCGCTTCCACACCATCGACGGCCTGCCGTACTGGGATGAAACCGCGTATTACGCCTTCACCCTGCGCCAGATCGAACAGGACATCGAAGACCCCAGCGCCGAGCTGCACGCCATGGCGATGGGGTTGGTGGACGAGGTGGTGGGCAGCGAACAGCTGATGGACCAGCTGGCCATTCCGCCGGCGTTCCGCGACTGGATCGCCGACAGCTGGCGCCGTGGCGAGCCGCACCTGTATGGCCGCCTGGACTTTGCCTACGACGGTACGGGCCCGGCCAAGCTGTACGAACTCAATTACGACACGCCCACGTCGCTGTTCGAGGCCTCGTTCTTCCAGTGGCAGTGGCTGGAAGACCAGCGCAACCAGAACCGCCTGCCGCCCCACGCCGACCAGTTCAACGCGATCCACGAAGCGCTGGTGGACCGCTTCGCACAGCTGGCCGCGCAGCTGCCGCCGCCGCTGTACTTCAGCGCGGTGGGCAGCTCGGAGGAAGACCAGGGCACGGTGGCCTACCTGCGCGATTGCGCGGCCCAGGCCGGCCTGCGGGGCGAGGCGATCGCGATCGAAGACATCGGGTTGTCCGAAGACGGTCGCTTCACCGCGATGGATGACACCGTCATTGGCAGCCTGTTCAAGCTGTACCCGCTGGAAGACCTGATGACCGAGTCGTTTGGCCAGGCCTTGCCCGGGTCGGGCGTGCAACTGCTGGAACCGGCGTGGAAAGCGATCCTGAGCAACAAGGGCGTGCTGCCGTTGTTGTGGCAGCGCCACCGCGGCCATCCCAACCTGCTGCCGGCCGAGTTCGACGATGGCAGCGCGCTGCCACGTGGCTGGGTACGCAAGCCGCTGTTCTCGCGCGAAGGCGCCAACGTGGCCATGCACCTGGCCGACGGCAGCTGGCAGGAGAGTGAAGGCCCGTACACCGGCCCGGCAATCCGCCAGGCCGCGCACCCGCTCACCGCGTTCGACGGCGGCTACCCGCTGGTGGGCAGCTGGGTAGTGGGCGACCAGGCCTGCGGCCTGGGCATCCGCGAAGACAACAGCCGCATCACCCGCGACAGCGCGCGTTTCGTGCCGCACGCGATCATCGACGAAGCGCCGACGCGTATCTACGTCTGATGGCCATGATCTACCGTCGCGATCTGCGCGGCCGCCCGGTGGCCGGCCGGCATCTGGATGATGGGCATGGTCTGTGGCGGTACGCGGATCGGGTGGCGGTACGCTGCCACCGCTGCCAATCGCCTGGATGGGTGATCAGACAGGAGAAAGCCGCCAGCTTCCGGTGCCTGAACTGCAGCGTTGCGCTGGACGGTGGCTGCGGTTGCAGCCGCTGCGGGCCTGGCGACTGGGTGGGGCCGGTGCGTTACAGCGGCCGGCGTCCCTGTGGCTACTGTGGCCATCAGTGGGTCAGTGCCGCAGCGACACGCAAGGTGGCCTCGCCGCCCATGAAATCCCTTGCGGCGAACTGCGCCCAATGTGGACGCAGCAGCGATGTCACCGTCAGCGTGGTGCAGGTCCGCGGCAGCGAAGCGGTCGACCCGCATTTCGGCATGTCGCTGCTGTTGGTTGAGAAAACGGCCGCCGGCGTGCTGTGGGCCTACAACGCGGCTCACCTCCAGGCACTGCACGACTACGCTACTGCGTCGCTGCGCGAGAGCACCGGTATCGCCAATGGGTCAATGTTCTCGCGCCTGCCGCAGTGGATGAAACTGGCACGCAACCGCGTGCTGCTGCAGAAGGCCACCGCCCGTCTGATCGCCAAGGCCAACGCCATCCGCTAGGTACCGACCGTTGGTCGGTACGCGTGGGTTACAGCAATCCGTCGCGCTTGACCGCCAGATACCGCTCCACCAGCGCGCCCGGCAACGCATCGGCGGTGACGTCCAGCACCATCACCCGATGGCTGCGCAGGGCTTCATGCGCGTCGCTGCGCTGCTGCAGGTACCGCGCGATCGCACCGGCCTGGGTGGCGTCCTGCAGCGTCTCCACGTCCTGGTTCAGCGCGTCGTCCAGCTCGCGCTCGCGCAGGCTGGCCACGCATACCAGGTGCTGGCGCTGCAGCAGGCGCACCGCGGCGAGCAGGTCTTCGATGTCTTCGTCGCGCACGTTGGTGACCAGCATCACCAGCGAGCGTCGCCGTTGGCGCAGGGTGAGCTCGGTGGCGGCCGCCAGGTAATCGGTGGCGACCGGTCGCGCCTGCAGGTCGTAACTGGCGCGCAGCAGTGCATCGATCGCGCCCATGCCGCGCTGCGGTGCCACCCAGCGGCTGTCGCCGCCGCTGGCAAACAGGCCCACGCCGTCGCCCTGGCGCAACGCCAGGTAGGACACCACCAGCGATGCGTTGAGCACGTGGTCGAAGTGCGACAGCCCGCCTTCGCTGGCCATCATGCGCCGGCCGGTGTCGATCATCAGCATCAGCTGCTGGTTCTTCTCGTCCTGGTACTCGCGCGAAATCAGCTTGCGCGCGCGCGACGTCGCCTTCCAGTCGATCTGGCGCAGGCTGTCACCGATGCGGTACTCGCGCATCTGGTGGAAATCGGTGCCTTCGCCACGGCGACGCTTCAGGTGTGCGCCGACCAGCCGCGAGGCCTGTTCGGCACTGAACAACGCAAAGCGGGTCAGCGGGGCGAAGTTGGGGTACACGCGCACGCTCAGCGCGGGTGGCACGGTACGCCGCTGCCGCCACAGCCGCCACGGCGCCTGCACGCGCAGGTGCACGCCGTCCAGGTCGAAGCGGCCCCGCGCGGTGGGGGTCACCGTGTACTGGAAACTGCTGGCCACCATCGGCTTGAGCGTGAGCCGGCGCGGCAGACCCTGCAGCGTCCATTGGCCCGGCGCCAGGTCGAACGCCTCCACGCGCTGGTGCAGACTCGATTCCAGCCGCAGCGTGACCGGCCGCGCCACGTTCAGTGCCAGTGCCTCGGGCATGTCGCGCTGGATGCTGGGCGAGGGTTGCCGCCACAGCCGCAGCAGGTCCACCAGCGCCAGCAGCGCGATCGCGCCGCCGGCGGCGGCCCAGCTCCAGCGCGGCCACAGCCCGAACGCCACCGGCAGCCCGAGCAGGCTCCAGGCCAGCAGCAACACCAGCAGCAACGGCGCTGGCCTCATCGGCGCAGCGTCCAGGCGTCAATGGCGCGGCAGGACCTCATTTGCGCGGTGCTTCCACCTTGGCCAGCAACGCTTCAAGCGCGTCGTCGGCACTTTGCCCTTCGATCTGCAGTTCCGGGGCCAGCGCGATGCGGTGGCGCAGCGCCGGCTTGGCGATGTCGCGCACGTCATCGGGGGTGACGAAATCGCGACCGGCCAGCACCGCCTGCGCGCGCGCGGCACGGACCAGCGCAATGCTGCCGCGCGGGCCCGCGCCCAGCGCGATGCCCGGCCACTGGCGCGTGGCGGCCACGATCCGCACCGCGTAGTCGATCACTTCGGGGTCCACGGTGATCGCGGCGGTGGCCTGCTGCAATGCCACCACCTCGGCGGCGGTGAGCACGCGCGGCACCTGCGACAGGTCGAAGTCGGCCGCGCTGCGGCCGGTGGTGATCGCATCGACCATGCGCTTCTCGTCTTCCAGCTGCGGGTAGTCGATCAGCACCTTGAGCAGGAAACGGTCCAGCTGCGCTTCGGGCAGCGGGTAGGTGCCTTCCTGCTCCACCGGGTTCTGCGTGGCCAGTGCCAGGAACGGCGGGGTCAGCGCGAACGCCTTGCCTTCGATGGTGACCTGGCCTTCCTGCATCACTTCCAGCAGCGCCGACTGGGTCTTGGCGGGCGCGCGGTTGATTTCATCGGCCAGCAGCAGGTTGGTGAACACCGGGCCGCGGCGGATCTTGAAGCTCTCCGACTTGGGGTCGTACACCGCGTGCCCGCTGACGTCGCTGGGCATCAGGTCGGGGGTGAACTGCACGCGGCCGTAGTCCAGCTCCAGCGCCTGGGCCAGTGCCCGCACCAGCAGCGTCTTGCCCAGCCCGGGCACGCCTTCGATCAGCACGTGGCCACCGGCCAGCAGCGCGATCAGGATCTGGTCGAGCACCTCCGGTTGGCCGATGAACGCGCGGCCGACCGCATCGCGCACGGCATCGACGCGTTCAACCAGGCTGGGGCCGGACAGCGCGGCCGGGGCCGGGCTGGGGTCGGGCGGGGACAGCGGCGGCGGCTGGATGGACTCGGTCATAGCAGGTTTCTCATCTGGATCAGCAGGCGGATGCGCTCGCGCAGCGCGGTGAGGTCGTGCGAAGCGGGAACGTGCAGGGCAGTCTGCACGCGGGTGTGGGGCCACTGCAGCAACGTGGCGATGGCCTGCACCTGCGCCTCGCCGGTGAGCGCGGCGGCTGTCGGTGCCCGCCGCCGCAACCGCGCCAGGAACGCGCGGCGTACCGCGTCGTACAGCAGCGGGGCCTTGCCGTACCGCAGCAGGTGCTCGCCACTGGCGCGCACGTGTTCCAGCAGCGAGCGGCGCTCGATCGCCGGCGACGGCAACAGGCTGCCCATGCGCTGCGCGCGCAGCCACAGCCAGGCCAGCAGGGCCAGCTGCAGGGGCACCCAGACCGGCCAGCCCTGGTAGAAGATCCGGTGCCACAACGAGGGCGGGCGCGAGCCGTATACCAGCCACATCGTGCCCTGCCCATAGCGCGGGGCCAGCAGGTAGCGGGTGAGGTCGCGGTGCGCCTTGTCGTGCAGGCCATCGACGAAGTCGCCCGGCTTTGTACCGGGGGCGTCGGGCGGGGCAGGGCGGCCACGGCCCTGCAGGAAGTCCATATCGGCCAGCACGTCCACGCTGCCCTGGCCGTGGCGCAGACGGGCGTACACCAGCCCGTAAGCCTCGCTGTCTTCGTCCTGCTCGCCCCAGCTGCGCTCCAGCGTGATTCCCGGCGGCGGTGCCACGCTGAAGCGGCGGCCGCCGCAGAACTCCACGTGCTGCGGGTCATCGCGCACGTGGAAGGGCTGGCAGCCGGCCTCCATATCGGTGCCGTCCACGCCCAGTGCGTCCAGCAACGGCCCATTGCGCTCGAGCAGGTCGTCGCCGGTGATCGGCGGCGTGCGCACCAGCAGATGGCCGCCGCGTGCCACCCAGTCCAGCAGCGCCTGCGCCGTGGGCGGTGGCAGCGTAGCGCTGTCCTGCAGCAGCACCAGGGTGTCGTGCGGCTGCAGCGCCATCGTGGTCAGGTCCACGCGCGGCTGCGAATGCACCTCGATGCCGTCGGCGCGCAATGCCTGCCCCAGCACGTACAAGGGGTTGTAACTGGCTTCGCCCTGCGGGGGCAGGTGCTGGGTTTCGGTGATGCGCTCGTGCGAGCGCAGGAACAGGATCGTCAGCGGCACGCCGATCGCGAGCAGCCCCATCACCACCAACAGCCAGCGCAGACGGATGCTCATCCGCGCCACCGGAACTGCTGCTGCAGGGTGCTGGCCAGGCTCTCGAACGCCTCGTCGTCGGGCAGCCGGCCGGCATAGGCGGCGTACTGCCACACGCGGACGACACGTGCGAACAGGCTGCGATCGGCCGCGTCGGGCATGCGCCGCGATACGCGCAGGCACTGCGCCTCGGTGGCGCCGGGCGGCAGCGCCATCTGCGCCCGTTCGCTCATCGATTCCACACTGGCGCGGTACAGCAGCGCCAAGGCCTGGCGTGGCCGTCCCTGTTGCCACAGGGCGCGTGCGCGCGCCGCCGCGTCCGGTGGGACCTCCTGCGGCACGCTGATGTCATCTTCGACCACCGCCGACACCGTGGCACGGCGCCGCGCGCCATCGCCGCGCAACCAGCGCAGCCAGCGCGGTGCGGTGACCGCCAGGATCACCAGCAGGACGCCGACCAGCCCCCACAGCATCCACTCGGCGATCTGTGCCGGCAGCAGCGGCCCCTTGGGCCTGCGCGCCGTGTCGGTGTCCTTGGCGTCCGGTGTCTTCTTCTCTTTCGCCGCAGGATCCTGGTCGGTGCGTTCCCAGCGGCTGACCTGGCGGGTCGGGCTTTGCAACGGATCCTCATAGGCGCGCTGCACCGCCTGGCGGAAGCCGGCGGTGTCCACGTCATCGCTGCCGAAGATGCCTTCCGCAGTATTGGCCGGATCATTGGCATACGTGGCTGTGGGCCGCTCGGCGTCGTGCGTGTCCTTCTTTGCTTCCGCCTCGGCGTCGTCCAGCAGCTGCTCCAGCGAGGGCGCACCGGCGTCGGCGGGCTGGGCGTGCAACGGCGTGCCCGGCCATGCCAGCACCAGCGCAAGCACGAGCAGCGGTGCGACCTGCTGCAGGCGGTCGCGCAGGCGCCGGAACGCGATCTCCACGTCCCAGGCCTCCATCTCGGTGCGCCGGTTCAAGTACAGCCCGAAACCGGCGCCGGTATAGAACGGCCCGATCAACGTGGCCGACAGCCAGAAGACCAGGTTGAGCCCGAGCAGGGCCCAGGCCGGGGTGTCGTCGCGCACCATGGCCCACGCCGCGCGCCACGAGTCGGACAGCAGCTCGAACGGCACGAACAGGAACACCGCAGCGATGCAGCCGGCCACCAGTACCAGTTCGAAGGCCATGCAGGTGGCGGCCAGCAGCAGCGCGTGCCCGAACGCACCACTGGCGATCGCACGTCGGCGCACACCCCGGTGTTCGGGCGGGTTGCCCTCCAGCAGGTTCACCGGCATCAGCAGCGTGCGCAGCGGGCTGAAACGGCGCCAGCCCAGGTAGCCCCAGAACCCGGCCCAGCCCCACTGGCGCTGGGCGCGCAGGGTCTGCAGGGCAGTGGGCTCGTCGCCGAAGATGCTCCGCGAGATGACATACAGGG
>NZ_QAIW01000471.1:14959-19580 GCF_003061285.1 Stenotrophomonas sp. HMWF003
CATACAGGGCCAGCCGGTCGAACACCGGCTTGAGCCACCACATCAGCAGCCACGCCCAGCCGAATGCATCGGCCCACCATGCCAGCGCGTTGACCAGCGCGAAGACGGGCAGGCCCAGCAGCACGATCGGTGTCCAGATCGCGCGTGCATGCCGGCGTACCAGCGCCGTGCCCAGCTCTACCGCTTCCCAGCCGCTGCGTGCACGCAGCACCACGTCGAGCTGGTCAATGCGCATGACCGCTCCCACGCCCGCCGCGCCACAACCAGGCGAACACCGCGCTCCACAGCACGGCGGCCACGGCAAACTTGCCCCACGCGGGAATCTCGGCGATCGACGACCAGAACGCTTCGATGAACGCGGCCACCAACAGCATCGCCGCCACGCCCAGGCACAGCCGCGCACCGATCACGCCGCCCTCGATCAATGCATCGATGCGCCGCCTGCGCCCCGGCGCCAGCAGCTTCATGCCCAGCTGCAGGCCGGCGCCCCCGGCGATCACGATCGCGGTCAGTTCGAACGCACCATGCCCGACCACGAAGCGCCAGAACGGATCGCCATGGCCGACGTGCTGCAGATGGCCGGCCACCGCGCCGATGGTGAGCCCGTTGAACAGCAGGATCAGCACCGTGCCCACACCGGCCAGCAGGCCACTGGCGAAGGTACGCAGGCCGATGCTGATGTTGTTCATGATGTAGTAGCCGAACATCATCCAGTCGGTGCCGCTGTCGCGCCCCAGGTGCGGCGCGGCCGGATCGTACATGCGCTCCATCGCGGCGATCTGGGCGTTGTCCATCAGCAGGTGGATGAACTGCGGGTACCACTGCACCAGCGCGAAGGTGCCCACCAGCGGCACCACGAACAGCGCGGTGGCCACCCACATGCTACGTGCCTGGCTGCGCACCAGCTGGGGAAAGTCCGCGAACAGGAATTCCAGCGCACGCCGCCAGCGGGGCGGTGGGGTGCGGTAGAGCAGGCGGTGGCCCTGCTGCATCAGCTGCTGCAGGCGCGCCACCAGCTGCGGGCTGTAGCCGCGCTTGCGGGCCAGCGCCAGCTGCTGGCACAGGCGCCGGTAGTGCTGCGGAATGTCCTCATCATTGAGCCCGTCGGCCGGCGGTTGCCCGCGCCCACTGCGCGGGGTGTCGCCGCGCGTGGCCAGCCAGTGCTCCAGCGCCTGCCATTCGTGCTGGTAGCGGGCGACGAACTGTTCCTGCCTCATCGGCGCCCCAGCAGCCAGTTGGCCATCGCATACAGGCGCAACACGCCCACCTGGCCACCGCCGCCGCTGAGCGGGGCGACGATGCCGGCCAGTTCCTGCTGGCGCGGTGCGGACAGCCGCGCGGCACGTTCGGCAAAGGCCACCACGGCGGCCTGTTCGGCGGGCTGCAACGGTTGCGGTGGCGCCAGCACGGTGTCGATGGCCACGCTGCCCAGCACCGGGCGCGCGCTGTCGTGGATCACCACGGTGCCGGCCACCAGGTCGCCCAGGCGACGCCCGTGTGCATCGAACAGGCTCGACAGCAGGCCCAGCGCGTAGGCGAACGGCAGCATGTCCACGGTGCGCAGCAGGTTGCGGGTGATGGCCGCCATCCAGCCGATCGGCGCACCGTCGCGCGCGACCACGCGCAGGCCCAGCGCGCGCTTGCCGATGGTGCGGCCCCACAGCGCTTCCTGCACGATGGTGTAGGCCCACATCAGCAGGAACATCAGCGCCAGGTAGAGGCCCTGGCCGAACTCGCCGAGGAAGGCCAGCGGAATGCTCAGCATCATCAAGGCGCCGACGCGGATGCTGAAATCGATCGCCCACGCCAGCGCGCGCGGCACCGGACCGGCGGCCGGCAGGTGCAGCGGCACGCCTTCGGGCGTGATCACTTCACGGTAGGTGTCCAGCATCGTCGCGCTCATGCGCGCACGGGGCCGGAAACGATGTGCCGGAATCCTCTCCGGTCTGCTGCCAGCGGGGGCATGCGGTTCTCGACTGCTTCCTGGTCGGCTGTGGACTTTACCGTGCGGCCGGGCCGATGCCCAGCGCCGCGGGCAGGCCGATGGCGGTTGCGACCGTCGCGCGCGCGATCAGCCCAGGTAGGTGTCCTTGAGCCGCACGTAGTGGTCGGCCGAGTAGTGCAGCGATTCGATCTGCTTGCTGGTCAGCGTGCGCACCAGGCGCGCCGGGTTGCCCACCCACAGTTCGCCTTCGCCCACCACCTTGCCCGGGCCCACCACGGCACCGGCGCCGACGAAGCCGTGCTGCTCCACCCGTGCCCCGTCGAGGATGCACGCGCCCATGCCGATCAGGCTGTAATCGCCGATGGTGCAGGCATGGATGATGGTGCCATGGCCCACCGTGACGCCCTCGCCGATCAGGGTAGGGAAGCCTTCCAGGTTGTACGGGCTATGGTGGCTGACATGGATGATGGTGCCGTCCTGGATGTTGCTCCGCGCGCCGATCCGGACGTGGTTGACGTCGCCGCGGATCACCGTGCCCGGCCAGACCGACACGTCATCGCCCAGGACCACGTCACCGATGATGGTGCAGGCCGGGTCGATGTAGCAGCGCTCGCCAAGGACGGGACGCTTGTCGAGGTAGGGGCGGATCGGGGACATGCGCAAACTCCGGCAAGGCAGGGGCGGGGACGCCACCTGCGGCGTTGTCCCGGTCGCCGATGATAACGCGGGCGCATCCGACGGCCGGCGGAGGGTGTGCAGCCGACCAACGGTCGGCTCTACCCGGCGGGGTGGCGGGTTACGCGGCGCGGATGCGGCGCGCGCGCTCCAGGTGCACCAGCAGCAGCGAGATCGCGGCCGGGGTCATGCCGGGGATGCGCTGGGCCTGGCCGATGGTCTGCGGGCGCACGCGCTCGAGCTTCTGCTGCACTTCGGCCGACAACCCGCGCACGCCGGCGTAGTCGAAGTCGCTGGCGATGGCGGTGTTCTCGTGGCGCTGCTGGCGCGCGATCTCATCGCGCTGGCGGTCCAGGTAGCCGGCGTACTTCACGCCGATCTCGACCTGCTCGGCCACCTTCGGGTCGGCCACCGCCGGGCCCAGCGACGGCACCTGCATGAGCTGGGCGTAGTCCAGTTCGGGGCGCTTGATCAGGTCCAGCACGTTGGTTTCGCGGCTGACCGCCACGCCCAGCGTGGCTTCCACTTCGCGGCCCAGTGCATTGCCGGGGGTGGCCCAGAGCGCGCGCAGGCGCGCCGATTCCGTGGCCACCGCCTCCTGCTTGGTCTGGAACGCGGCCCAGCGGCGGTCGTCCACCAAGCCCAGTTCGCGGCCGGTACCGGTCAGGCGCACGTCGGCGTTGTCCTCGCGCAGCTGCAGGCGGTATTCGGCGCGGCTGGTGAACATGCGGTACGGCTCGGTGGTGCCGTGGGTGATCAGGTCGTCGACCAGCACGCCCAGGTACGCCTCGTCGCGGCGCGGGCACCAGCCGGCCTGTTCGCGCACGTGGCGGGCGGCGTTGATGCCGGCCAGCAGGCCCTGCGCGGCGGCTTCTTCATAGCCGGTGGTGCCGTTGATCTGGCCGGCGAAGAACAACCCGGACACGCTCTTGGTCTGCAGGGTGTTGTCCAGCCCGCGCGGGTCGAAGAAGTCGTACTCGATCGCGTAGCCGGGGCGGGTGATGTGCGCGTTCTCGAAACCGGTGATGCTGCGCACCAGCGCCAGCTGCACGTCGAACGGCAGCGAGGTGGAAATGCCGTTGGGGTAGATCTCCACCACGTCCAGCCCTTCGGGCTCGACGAAGATCTGGTGGCTGGCCTTCTCGGCGAAGCGCACCACCTTGTCTTCGATCGACGGGCAGTAACGCGGGCCGATGCCTTCGATCTGGCCGCTGTACAGCGGCGAGCGGTGCAGGGCGCTGCGGATGATCTCGTGGGTGCGCTCGCTGGTGTGGGTGATCCAGCAGCTCACCTGGGCCGGGTGTTCGGCCTGGTCACCCAGGAAGGACATCACCGGGCGCGGGTCGTCGCCGGGTTGCTCGTCCATCACGCGGTAGTCCAGCGACCGGCCGTCGATGCGCGGCGGGGTGCCGGTCTTCAGGCGGTCGATCACGAACGGGCGCTCGCGCAGGCGCGCGGCCAGCGTGGTGGCCGGCGGGTCGCCCATGCGGCCGGCGGCGTACTGGGTCTGGCCCACGTGGATCTTGCCGGCCAGGAAGGTACCCGCGGTGAGCACCACGGCCGGGGCATGGAAGGTCAGCCCGGTCTGGGTGATCGCGCCGCGCACGGTGTCGCCGTCGATCACCAGGTCGTCCACCGCCGCCTGGAACACGGTCAGGTTCGGCTGGGCTTCCACGATCTGGCGGATCGCCATGCGGTACAGGTTGCGGTCGGCCTGGCAGCGGGTGGCGCGCACGGCCGGGCCCTTGGAGGCATTGAGGGTGCGCCACTGGATGCCGGCGCGGTCGGCGGCATGCGCCATGGCCCCGCCCAGGGCGTCGATCTCCTTCACCAGGTGGCCCTTGCCGATCCCGCCGATGGCCGGGTTGCAGCTCATCGCGCCGATGGTTTCCACGTTGTGGGTCAGCAGCAGGGTACGTGCGCCGCTGCGCGCAGCCGCCAGCGCAGCTTCGGTGCCGGCGTGGCCGCCGCCGATGACGATGACGTCGTAACGGTAGAAGG
>NZ_QAIW01000055.1:0-4760 GCF_003061285.1 Stenotrophomonas sp. HMWF003
ATCCATGGGGGCTCGTGGGCGCCATCCATGGCGCCCAACGGTCCCGCCAACCCACCCACGCCGACCCCCGACAGATTCCGGGCGGGCATAGGCAATCAACGGCACTTCGTCTCAGCGTTGCTGAGCCTCAGCAGAGCAGCCCCGCCCGTGAGAGCGAAGAGGGGTAGTGCCGAGCCATGCTCGGCACCTCCCAACCCCAAAGCAGGCCGCTGCCCCGCTCTTGATCTACGTTGCGCACCAGCCATGTCTGGAAGGGTTGGGGTGGGTGAGGTTGCGGGGCCCTCCACCGCATGGATGCGGTGGCGGAGCTTACACGGACGTACTTGCAGCGTGCCCCGCGGCCTCACCCACCCCAGCCCTCTCCAAGACAGTAACTGACTGCCCTGGCTCCATGCTTGCGCTCAAAAGCGGCCAAAACCCAACCGTCACATACGCGTCAGTACAGACGGAGGGCGGTATTCCCCCTTATCATTCGCCGTTCGATTTTTGCAGGCGGATGACCGCGTGACCGATTCCAATCTCGCATTCGTGTTCCCCGGCCAGGGCTCGCAGTCGCTGGGCATGCTCGCCGAACTGGCTGAGCTGCACCCGCAGGTCCGCGAGGCCTTCACCGAGGCCTCCGATGGCGCCGGCGTCGACCTGTGGGCGCTGTCGCAGGGCGGCCCCGAGGAAATGCTCAACCGCACCGAATTCACCCAGCCCGCCCTGCTGGCCGCCAGCATCGGCGTCTGGCGCGTCTGGAATGCCGTCGGCGGCGCCACCCCGGCCGTGCTGGCCGGCCACAGCCTGGGCGAGTACACCGCCCTCGTTGCCGCCGGCGCCCTGACCCTGCGCGACGGTGCCCACCTGGTGCGCCTGCGTGGCCAGCTCATGCAGGAAGCCGCCCCTGCCGGCGTCGGCGCCATGGCCGCCGTCCTCGGCGCCGAAGACGCCCTGGTCCAGGAGGTCTGCGAACAGGCCGCCGGCAGCCAGGTCGTCGTGCCCGCCAACTACAACTCGCCCGGCCAGATCGTCATCGGTGGCGATGCCGCCGCCGTCGACCGTGCCCTGGCCCTGCTCGCCGAAAAGGGCGTGCGCAAGGCCGTCAAGCTCGCCGTCAGCGTCCCCTCGCACCCCCCGCTCATGCGCGAAGCCGCCAACCGCCTGGCTGAAACCATGGCCGGCCTGGACTGGCGCGCCCCCGCGCTGCCGGTCGTGCAGAACGTCGACGCCCGCATCCACGACGGCGTCGACGCCATCGCCCAGGCCCTGGTCCAGCAGCTCTACCTGCCCGTCCAGTGGACCGGGTGCGTGCAGGCGCTGGCCGCCCGTGGCGTCACCCGCGTTGCCGAGTGCGGCCCGGGCAAGGTCCTGACCGGATTGATCAAGCGCATCGACAAATCGCTGGACGCGCGCACACTGTCCACGCCCGCCGATTTCGAGGCAGCCCGCGAAACCTGGGCCGCCTGATCCTTTGACTGGCTTCGCGTCGCCCGGCCCCGGCCTGGCGCGTGGACCGGTCCCGTTCGAGGAACTACAGATGAGCAAGCCCCTTCAGGGTGAAATCGCACTGGTGACCGGCGCCAGCCGTGGCATCGGCGCCGCCATTGCCGACGCACTGGCCGCGCAGGGCGCGACCGTCATCGGCACCGCCACCACCGACGCCGGTGCCGCCGGCATCGGCGAACGCCTGGCTGCCGTGGGTGGCCACGGCCGCGCGCTGAACGTCACCGACGCCGCCGCGCTGGAGACCGTGCTGGACGGGATCGCCAAGGAGTTTGGCGCCATCAGCATCCTGGTCAACAACGCCGGCATCACCCGCGACAACCTGCTGCTGCGCATGAAGGACGAGGACTGGCAGGCCATTCTCGACACCAACCTGACCAGCGTGTTCCGCACCTCCAAGGCGGTCATCCGCGGCATGATGAAGGCCCGCAAGGGACGCATCATCAACATCGCCTCGGTGATCGGCGTGACCGGCAATGCCGGCCAGGCCAACTATGCCGCCGCCAAGGCCGGCATCATTGCCTTCTCCAAGTCGCTGGCCAAGGAAATCGGCTCGCGCGGCATTACCGTCAATGTGGTCGCCCCCGGCTTCATCGACACCGACATGACCAAGGCCCTGCCGGAGGAACAGCGCACCGGCCTGGTCAAGACGATCGCCCTGGAACGCCTGGGTGAACCGTCCGACATCGCCAACGCGGTGGCGTTCCTGGCCGGTCCCTCGGCCAGCTACATCACCGGCGAAACCCTCCATGTGAACGGCGGCATGTACATGCCGTAAGCATGTGGCGCACGGATCGCGCCGCAAGTGGTTGATCTGAAAGATGTTTTGCAGCAATGCAAGGCATCGTCGGTTTCCACTACACTATCCCACGGTCATCCGACATCGGATGGCGTCATTTTTGAACCACTACTCCATCTGGAGCGATATCCAATGAGCACCATCGAAGAACGCGTCAAGAAAATCGTCGTCGAACAGCTTGGCGTCAAGGAAGAAGAAGTCACCAACAGCGCATCGTTCGTCGATGACCTGGGCGCTGACTCGCTGGACACCGTTGAACTGGTGATGGCGCTGGAAGAAGAGTTCGAGTGCGAAATCCCGGACGAAGAAGCCGAGAAGATCAGCACCGTCCAGGCTGCAATCGACTACATCAACGCCCACGTCAAGGCTTGATGTCAGGCGGCTTGCGCGCGGCGGCGGCACCTGCCCCGGCCGCGCGCGGCAATCCCATGGGGCCGCACTTGCGGCCCTGTGCATTTGAGCGTTACACCGCGTCATACCCGTGAACCACGGGCCAGGAGAATCAGCAATGAAGCGTCGCGTCGTCGTCACCGGCATGGGCATGGTCTCGCCCCTTGGCAATGATCTGGACACCAGTTGGAAGGGCATCAGCGAAGGCCGTTCGGGCATCGCTGCGCTGACCAACGTTGCCGACAGCTACCTGGAACGGTTCACCACCAAAATTGCAGGTGAGGTCAAGGGATTTGACATCACCGCCGACAATGCACTGTTCGGCAAGTACCGGGTCAGCGGCAAGGATGCCAAGAAGATGGACCCGTTCATCCATTACGGGTTGGGCGCAGCGTTCATGGCGCTGCACGACTCTGGTCTGGAGATCACCGACGCCAATGCCGAGCGCATCGGCGCGATCGTCGGTGCCGGCATCGGCGGCCTGCTCGGCATCGAAGAGCAGACCATCGAGTTCCATGAGGGCAAGAAGATCTCGCCCTTCTACGTGCCCAAGACCATCATCAACATGTTGCCCGGCCAGCTGAGCATCATCAGCGGCCTGAAGGGCCCGTCGTTCTCGGCGGTGTCGGCCTGCGCCACCTCGAACCATTCCATCGGCACCGCCATGCGCATGATCCAGTACGGCGATGCGGACGTGATGGTGGCCGGTGGTGCCGAGCGCGGCTCCTCGCCGACCGCCCTGGGCGGCTTCTGCGCGATGAAGGCCATGAGTACCCGCAACGATGATCCCGAAGCGGCTTCGCGGCCGTGGGACAAGGACCGCGACGGCTTCGTGCTGGGCGACGGTGCCGGCATCCTGATCCTGGAAGAGTACGAACACGCCAAGGCGCGTGGCGCGAAGATCTACTGCGAACTGGCCGGTTTCGGCGCCAGCTCCGACGCGTACCACATGACCGCGCCGAGCGAGAACGGCGAAGGTGCCGCGCGCTGCATGGTCATGGCCATGAAGGACGCCGGCGTAACCCCGGAGCAGATCGGCTACCTCAACGCGCATGGCACCTCGACTCCGCTGGGCGACCTCGGTGAAACCATGGCCATGAAGGCCGCCTTCGGCGACCACGCCTACAAGATGATGGTCAGCTCGACCAAGTCGATGACCGGCCACCTGCTCGGTGCCGCCGGTGGCGTCGAAGCGATCTTCTCGGTGCTGGCCCTGCGCGACAACGTGATTCCGCCGACCATCAACCTGCACCAGCCGGGCGAAGGCTGCGACCTGGATTACGTGCCCAACGAAGCACGCCAGGCCAAGGTCGACGTGGTGATGTCCAACGGCTTCGGCTTCGGCGGCACCAACGGCACGCTGGTGTTCAAGCGCGTCTGATCGACGCACTGCCGTACCCGCATCCGGGCCGCCATCTTGGCGGCCTTGGTGTATCTGGCCCTCCCGCACCTTCCGGTTCCCCGCCATGCTGCTGACCCATCCGCTGCCCGCCACCACCGACCTGCTCGCGCTGCAGCGCGTGGCGCCGTCGCGCTATCCGCTGCTGATGGAGTCCACCGCCTCGGGCACCGCGCAGGGCCGCTGGGACCTGCTGCTGATGGGCGACGGGCAGGCGCTCGCGCTGCACGCGGACGGCGTCGTTCGCGATGCCGCAGGCGTGGCCCACCCGGGCAGCTTCCTGGACGTGCTGGACGCACAGTGGGCGGCGCTGCGCCAGCCCCGCGAGGAGATCCAGCTGCCGTTCCGTGGCGGCTGGGCGCTGATGCTGGACTACGAACTGGCCGGGCAGATCGAAACCGTACTGCAGTTGCCCGCGCGCGCCGACGGGCTGCCCAGCGCATTGGCCCTGCGCTGCCCCGCGGCGGTGCTGCACGACCGCGTGCTGGGCCAGTACCACGCCGTGTGCGAAACCGACCACGCCGCACTGCTGCAGACCCTGCTGGCCGACCTGGACGCCGCCCGCGAGTTGCCGCCGCTGCCGGCCTGGCAGCCGCCGGCAGAGGTGGGCGAGGATGCGCCCGCGCGCTTCACCGACGGCGTGGGCAAGGTGATCGATTACCTCCGCGCCGGCGATGTGTTCCAGGT
>NZ_QAIW01000472.1:0-3219 GCF_003061285.1 Stenotrophomonas sp. HMWF003
GTTCAGTACCGGGCGCCTGCTGGCGGTCAACGACCGGCCGCCGCAGCGGCAGGAACGCCAGGACAACAGCAACGACGACGACGATGCCAACCGCCCGGTCAACTTCTCCTGGCGGCATGACTTCCCGCCGGCCAACACGCTGTTGAGTGGCCGCTACTGGGCCGCCGGCAGCACGGCGGCGGAGGCCTCGATCGAACAGGGCTGGGCCGAGCGCTACGGGATGAAGCTGGGCGACACGGTGACCCTGCAGATGGGCGAGCAGCAGCGCAGCTTCACCGTGACCAGCATCCGCAAGGCCGACTGGGATTCGTTCCGGGTCAACTTCTTCCTGCTGCTCAACGAAGGCGCGGTGGGCGATGCGCCCTACAACCTGATCACCGCCTTCCACCTGCCGCGTGCGCAGGCCACGCAGCTGGCCGCGCTGACCCGCGACTACCCGAACATCTCGCTGCTGGACATCGACGGCATCCTGCAACGGGTGCGCGAGGTGGTGGACCGGGTGACCCAGGCGGTGCAGCTGGTGATGGGCTTCAGCCTGCTGGCCGGGCTGCTGGTGCTGCTGGCCGCGCTGCAGGCCACGGCCGGCGAGCGCCGCTACGACAGCGCGGTGTTGCGCACGCTGGGGGCCACGCGCACGCAGTTGCGCGGGGCGGTGCTGGTGGAGTTCGGCGCGCTGGGGCTGTTGTCGGCACTGCTGGCCGTGGGTGCGGCGGCGCTGCTGGGCAGCGTGGTGGCGCGCCAGGTCTTCGAGCTGACCCTGAGCCCGCCGTGGGGACCGCTGCTGGCCGGCGGTGCGATCGGGGTGGGCCTGAGCATGCTGGCCGGCTGGTGGGGCACGCGGCGGATCCTGCACACCCCGCCCGCGCTGGCGCTGCGCGAGGTATGACGCCGGCGCGGCGTTCAGGCCGCGCTGACACGGTGGAGGGGCGTGCGGCGCTATGCTGCGCGCCCCTACCCCGACGAGACCGCCCGGATGCCCGGCACGCCGTTCACTGCTTACCTCTATCCGGTGCTGCTGCTGTTGGGCAGCAACATCTTCATGACCGTGGCCTGGTACGGGCACCTGAAGTACAAGAGCGCCCCGTTGATCACGGTGGTGCTGGTGAGCTGGGGCATCGCCTTCTTCGAGTACTGCCTGCAGGTACCGGGCAACCGGCTGGGCAGCGCGGTGTATTCGGCGCCGCAGCTGAAGGGCATGCAGGAAGTGATCACGCTGGTGGTGTTCGCGGTGTTCTCGGCGGTGTACCTGGACCAGCCGCTGAAGTGGAACCACTACGCCGCCTTCGGGTTGATCCTGGTGGCCGCGTTGTTGATGTTCAAGGAATGAGGGCAGCGCTGCCGAGCGCATGGAAAAGAAGCGCCCCATGGGCGCTTCTTTTTTTCGATCATCGGGTGGGCGACCTCAGCGGGCGGCGTCGGCCGGTGCCTTTTCCACCCATTGCTTGAACACCGCGTCGATCTGCGCGTCCTTCACTTTCTTGCCGTCCTGCAGGTCCTGGGCCTGGGTGAACAGCGGGATGATCATCGCCATGCCGTCCAGCTTCGTCTTCAGGTGCACGCCCGGGGCCTGCCCCAGGAAGCCGTCCCAACGCTGGCGCACCTTGGCCCAGTAGCCGGCGGTGGCGGTCCAATAGTCGTAGGCCGGTTTGAAGTCGACCTCGGTGGTCCTGTTGTAGTCGTTGAAGCCGAACTCGCGCGCGATCTCCTGCTGGCTGCCGTCGGCGCCGCGCAGGATCTTGGTGTTGAACTGCTCGTGCGTCCATCCGTTCGGGGTCAGCGTGTGGCGGTTGATCACCGCCAGTGCGTTGTAGTCGCTGCGCCGGGTGTACTCACGGCGCGGCAGCGGGCGCCAGCTCAGGTCGCTGGTCCAGGTGGCCACCCCGTTGTCGTAGACCCACTTTCCCGTGCCGCAGTAGCGCGGCGCGTCGCTCACTTCGTACACGCACTGGGTCCATGCACCGGCGTTGACCGCGGCCGGAACAGTACGCACCTGCCAGGTCTGGTCGGCGCTGAACTCGAAGCGGTGCGGTGCTTCGTACACCCAGTCCTGCCGCCAGTGCTTGGTCACGTGCCCGCTCTTGGGATCCACCAGCAGGTGCTGCAGGACCACCCGCGTCGGGCTGTCCTCCACCACGATCACCACCTCGTTGCCGCCACTGCGCACGGCCGGTGCGCGCTCGTAACCGGGCTTGAGCAGCACGGTTTCGTCGAAGGCGAAATCCACCACGTATTCGCCCTTCATCGCCACGATGCTGTCGTGGTCGCGCTGCGGGTTCGAGGGCTGGGCGTGGAGCATACCGCTGCTGGCAAGCAGCAGACACGCACTGGCTATCTGGCGTTTCATCCAAGGAGTTCCTTTAAGGTTGGCTTGCATCGCATCGTGTTGGTTACAGCCGCACCAGCGGCGGCGCACTGCGGTCCAGGGGGGCCAGCGCCTGGCGCGCCGCCGTGGCGCAGCAGCAGTCGTCGACCCACAGTTCACCGTCGGCGCCTTCCACCCGTGCAATCCGTCGCGCTGCTGTCGCGCCCAGGGCCGACAACGAGGCCAGGCTGGCCGACAGCCCCTGGCCGTCGTTGGCATGCAGGCGCAGCGCGCACATCCGCCACGGTTCACCGCCCAGGCGCGTGGCCAGGCGGCGCCACAGGCGCTCGGCCACGCCGCCATCGTTGACCGGCTCCGGGCGTGCCGGGAATGCCGTCACCAGCCGGTCCCAGGCCAGGAAGTCGCTGTCGGGCAGCAGGTACAGGCGCCAGCAGCAGCGTCCGCGTGCGTCGGCGAAACACAGGCTTTCGCGGATGCCCTCGCTGTCCATGCCCTGGCAGGCATGGGCCGACACCGCATGTTTCCAGCCGCCCAGCTCACTGCTGTCGGGCCGGTACAGGCACAGCACGGTGCCCAGCGCCGCCAGCTGCGCGGACGATGGCAGCGGTGCCGTACTGCGTGCACCGGCGAAGGAACGTACGGCAGACAGGGCTCGGCTCATGGCGGCTACCAGCTCACGGCTAGGCTGGCCGACACGGTGCGGCCAGGGTTGGTGAAACGATCGGCCACGCTGCTGGTGGAGACCAGCGACGAGGTGATCCCGGAATAATCGATGTAGCGGCGGTCGCCGAGGTTGAACACCCCGACGTTGATCTTCGCGCCCGGCGCGAAATCCCAATGCGCCATCAGGTCCAGCACGCCGTAGCCGGCCGGGGCGAAGGGCGTGGTGTTGGCTG
>NZ_QAIW01000472.1:3229-4727 GCF_003061285.1 Stenotrophomonas sp. HMWF003
CGTGGTGTTGGCTGTGGCCGCCGGCGGCAGGCGGTCCTTGCGCCGGGCGAAGGTGCCCACCAGTTCCACGCCCCAGCTGTCGCGGTCGAAGGCCAGGCCGACGGTGCCGCGCAGCGGGTCGATGCTCGACAACGGCACGTCTTCGGTCTTGTTCTGGCCGTGTGCCCACGCCACCGAACCGTTCAACGACCAACCCTCCAGCGCACTGCTGAGCTGGCCGAACTCGACCCCGGCCTTCAGCTCGGCACCGTAGATATCGGCATCGGCCACGTTGCGCGACTGGAATACCTGCAGGCCCTGATTGTTGAATCCGACAAAGCCCTGCGATTCGATGAAGTCCTTGTAGCGGTTGTAGTAACCGCTGACGCTGGCATACGCGGCCGCGCCGATGAAGCGCACACCCAGTTCCAGGCCATCGCTGGTTTCCGGCTTGAGGTCGGGATTGGGAATGGCCGTGTAGCCGAACTGCACGTTGGTGAAGCCCAGGTTGACGTCATTGAACGGCGGCGAGCGGAAGCCGTGCGCGTACCCGGCGAACAGCGACCATTGGTCGGCGAAGCGCCAGACCAGGCCCAGCTTCGGCGACACGCTGGTCTTGGTGAGGTCGGACACGGCCACGCCCGGGTTGTCGGTGGCGAAGATGCCATCGGTTTCCGGACGCAGTTCGTAATGGTCCACGCGCACGCCGGGCACCAGCGACAGGCGGCCGTCGGCGAAGCGCATTTCATCCTGCACGTACAGGCCCAGCTCGGTGGTCTTGCTGATCGGGAAGTCGCGCACCGGGAAGGTGTCGGGCAGGATCGTGGTGTTGACCTGGCCCCTGGCATTGACCTGGAACCCGTCGCGCTTCTGGTGGGTGTCCGTCCAGGTGCCTTCCAGGCCATAGGTGAGCGCGTGGTCGACCGACCCGGTCTGCAGGCCCTTGTGGAACACCGCCTGCAGGCCATACACGCGCTGGTCGAAGTTGAACTCGCGCTCGCGGCGGCTGGCGTTGTCGCCGCTGCCGCGGTTTTCGTAGGTGCGCTGGGTGGTTTCGCTGTCCTGCCGGTACACCTGCCAGGACAGGTCATCGGCAAAGCCCTGGCCCACGTTGTCCATCTCGTGGCCGAACGACACGCGGGCGCGGGTCTGGTGGTCGCGGGCCTTCATCGCGGTGGTGGTCGCGGCGGCGACCACAGGCGCGGGCGGCGCCACCGACGACAGCACGTTGGTGTCCACGCTGTCTTCGTTGCCTTCCACGGTCAGCCTGAAGCGCTGGTCTTCGCTGGGCGCGAACACCAGCTTGCCCAGCACGCTGCGGCCGTCGCGGTCCTGCGGATTGGCCGCGGTGCGGGTGCTGTCGTTGCTGCGCCGGTCGCCCATGCTTTGGGTTTCCTGGCCCTGGCGATGGTTGACGTTGACCATGCCGCTCCAGCGGTCGCCGCCGAAGGCGGTGGTGACGCTGCCCAGCAGGCCGTCCCACTGCCCGTCGTACCCGAACTTCAGGCCGACGTAGCTG
>NZ_QAIW01000472.1:4751-4974 GCF_003061285.1 Stenotrophomonas sp. HMWF003
GAGCCGTACAGCGCACTGGCCGGCCCGCGCACGATTTCCACGCGCTTGAGCGTTTCCAGGTCGGTGAAGTTGCGGTTGGCGTCGGAGAAGCTGCCGATCGCGAAGGCCTTGGGCATGGCGATGCCGTCGGTCTGGATCAGCACGCGGTTGCCGTCCAGGCCGCGGATGCGAATGCCGCCCAGGCCGAAGCGCGCCGGGCTGCTGGTCACCGACAGGCCTGGCT
>NZ_QAIW01000473.1:0-352 GCF_003061285.1 Stenotrophomonas sp. HMWF003
CGGCGGATGCGCTCACGCGGCATCCTCCAGGGCGGGGCCGGGCAGGGCGCGCGGCGGCAGGTCGGCCACCGCCTCGGCGATGGCGCGGATGTGCGCGGGGGTGGTGCCGCAGCAGCCGCCCACCAGGTTGAGCAGGCCAGCACTGGCGAACTCGCGCAGGGTGCCGGCCATTTCCTCGGGGGTTTCGTCGTATTCGCCGAAAGCGTTGGGCAGGCCGGCGTTGGGATGCGCGCTGACCAGGCAGTCGGCCACGATCGACAGGGTTTCCACGTGGGGGCGCATGTCGTCGGCGCCCAGCGCGCAGTTCAGCCCGACCGACAGCGGCCGGCTGTGCGCCACCGAGGCGTAGAAC
>NZ_QAIW01000473.1:362-4065 GCF_003061285.1 Stenotrophomonas sp. HMWF003
GCGCCCGGACGCGTCGGTGATGGTGCCGGAGATCATGATCGGCAGGCGCGCGCCGCGGTCGTCGAAGGCTTCTTCGATGGCGTACAGGGCGGCCTTGGCATTGAGCGTGTCGAAGATGGTTTCCACCATCAGCGTGTCCGCGCCGCCGTCGATCAGCCCGTCGATGGCTTCGCGGTAGGTCTCGCGCAGCGCATCGAAACTGGTATTGCGGAACCCGGGGTCATTCACGTCCGGGCTGATCGAGGCGGTGCGGCTGGTGGGCCCCAGCACGCCGATCACGAAGCGCGGCTTGTCCGGGGTGGTCGCGGCAACCGCGTCGCAGCACGCACGGGCGACGGCCGCGCCGGCCTTGTTGAGCTCGTAGACCAGGTGCTCCAGGTGATAGTCGGCCTGGCTGACCGAGGTGGCATTGAAGGTATTGGTCTCCACCAGGTCCGCGCCCGCTTCCAGGTAGGCGGTGTGGATGCCGGCGATCACCTCCGGCTTGCTGAGCAGCAGCAGGTCGTTGTTGCCTTTCAGGTCGTGGCCTTCGGGGGTGGCGTGGTCGCAGCCGGCGCCATGCACATGCGCCACGTGGGTGCTGTCGTAGCCATCGACGAAGCGCGCGCCCCGGTAGTCGTCTTCCTGCAGCCCGTGGCGCTGGATCATCGTGCCCATCGCGCCGTCGATGATCAGGATGCGCCGGGCAAGCGCTTCCTGCAGGGCGTGGACGCGATCGGGGTGCAACCAGGGCAGGGACGACATGGCGGGCCTCAGGGTTTGGTGGCGATCAGCGAAATGACTTCGAAATGCGGCGGGCGCTTCTCGCGGGTGACGGTTTCCAGGTTGGAGACCACCAGCCCGGCCTTCTCGGCAAACTTGCGCAGTTCCTTGTCCGAGAAGCCCAGGTTGACGTGGCCGTACGCATCCACGGCGGCCTTGTGCTCGTGCCGGGCCAGGCTGCACAGCAGCAGACGCCCACCCGAGCGCAGTACGCGCGCGCCTTCGGCCACGGCCTGGGCCGGCTTGGCCGCGTACGTCAGGGCGTGCATCAGCACCACCAGGTCGAAGCTACGGTCCTTGAACGGCAGGGCATGCATGTCGCCTTCGCGCACTTCCACGTTGGCCAGGCGGCGCAGGCGCTCGCTGGCGGCGGCCACCACGCGCGCGCTGGTGTCGATGCACACGTAGCGCTTGGCGTGCGGGGCGACCAGTTCGGCCAGCACGCCGTCACCGGAGGCGATGTCGAGCACGTCGCCGGTTTCCAGCAGCGGCAGTGCAGTGCGCGCCAGCGCCGCCCAGGTGCGGCCGGGCGAGTAATGGCGCTCCATGTCGCCGGCGACGCTGTCGGCCCAGTTCTGGTCGGCCGCGCGGCTGGCCAGCACGGCCGCCACGCGTTCAGCATCCTGGCGCAGCAGCGGGTCGTCGCTGCCGGTGCTCAGGGCATGCCACAATGCCCGCTGGGCGGGGTCCAATGCGACATCGTCAAACCGGTAGTACGCCGACACCCCGGCGCGGCGGTCGCGCACCAGCCCCGCTTCCTTGAGCCGGGCCAGGTGGGTGGACACGCGTGGCTGGGCCAGCGTGGTGATGGCCGACAGCTCGGCCACGGTCAGTTCTTCCTGCTCCAGCAGTGCCAGCAGGCGCACGCGGGTGGCGTCGGCGAATACTTTCAGCCGGATCGACCAGTCCTCAAGATCCATAAATATCTACCTATCGCGATATAGAGATATTTTCGTCCCTGGCCGGGGTGGGGTCAAGTCAGCCGGTATTGCCCGCCCCCCGGTACAATCGCGCCACCTGGACGCGCGCTGCGCGGCCATAAAAATCACCATGTTCCCGGGAGGGTGTTGTGGATTTCAGTTTTACCGAAGAGCAGCTGATGCTGCAGGACGTTGCGCGCCGGATCGCGCAGGAAAAGATCGCGCCGAGCGCCGAACATCATGACCGTACCGGCGAATTCCCGCTGGACAACATCCGCCTGCTGGGTGAAAACGGCCTGATGGGCATCGAAGTGCCGGCCGAGTACGGCGGCGCGGGCATGGACCCGATTGCCTACGTGCTGGCGATGGTGGAGGTCGCCGCCGGCGACGCAGCGCATTCGACCATCATGTCGGTCAACAATTCGCTGTTCTGCAACGGCATCCTGACCCATGGCAGCGAAGCGCAGAAGCAGAAGTACGTGCGCGCCATCGCCGAGGGCGAGGCCATCGGCGCGTTCGCGCTGACCGAGCCGCAGTCCGGTTCGGACGCCACCGCCATGCGCTGCCGCGCGGTGAAGCAGGCCGACGGCACCTTCGTGATCAACGGCAAGAAGAGCTGGATCACCTCCGGCCCGGTCGCCAAGTACATCGTGCTGTTTGCGATGACCGACCCGGAGCAGGGCGCGCGCGGCATCACCGCCTTCATGATCGACACCGACAAGGCCGGTTTCCACCGCGGCAAGACCGAGCCCAAGCTCGGCATCCGCGCCTCGGCCACCTGCGAGATCGAGTTCCAGGACTACGTGGCCAGCGCCGACGAAGTGCTGGGCAAGGAAGGCGAGGGCTTCAAGATCGCCATGGGCGTGCTCGACGCCGGCCGTATCGGCATCGCCTCGCAGGCCATCGGCATCGCCCGCGCTGCCTATGAAGCGACCCTGGAGTACGTACGGGACCGCAAGGCCTTCGGTGCGGCCATCGGCACCTTCCAGATGACCCAGGCCAAGATCGCCGACATGAAGTGCAAGCTGGACGCAGCGCTGCTGCTGACCCTGCGCGCGGCATGGGTGAAGGGCCAGGGCAAGCGTTTCAGCAACGAGGCGGCCATCGCCAAGTTGACCGCCTCTGAAGCAGCCATGTGGATCACCCACCAGGCCGTGCAGATCCACGGCGGCATGGGCTACTCCAAGGAAATGCCGCTGGAGCGGTACTTCCGTGATGCCAAGATCACCGAGATCTACGAGGGCACCTCGGAAATCCAGCGGCTGGTGATCGCGCGCAACGAGACCGGGTTGCGCTGATGTCGCGGGCCACGACCGTCGGTCGTGGCCTTCCGGGCAGGTGCCGACCGTCGGTCGTCACGCGGGTGAGGCAGAATGTGCCCTCGTTTTTTGCCGGACATTCCATGCTCATCTACCGAGGCGCAGGTTTCCTGACCCTGCTCACCCCCATCGCCACGTTGCTGCTGCTGATGTGGCTGTGGCCCGATCCTGCCGTTGCCAAGGGCAACACCTCGCTGACCCAGCTGCTGATCGGATTCGGCATCGGCGCGGCCATCAATGTGCTGCTGGGTCTGGTGCTCAACCGTGGCCCGCGCGCCCCGGGTGAGCGGGCCCGCCATCATTTCTTCTTCGTGCCGATGCAGTGGCCGTCGCTGGCGATCGTGATCGCCTGCGCCGCCGTAGCGCTGCTGCGCTGAGCGGCACTGCCGGCCGCTGGCCGGCAACCAGGCGGTCCATGTACACCAGGGTAGCGCCGGCCGCTGGCCGGCAACCAGGCGGTGCATGCACATCAGGGTAGTGCCGGCCGCTGGCCGGCAACCACGCGGTGCATGCACATCAGGGTAGTGCCGGCCGCTGGCCGGCAACCAGGCGGTCCGTGCATGGCACGTATCTGGAGGAGCCGGCCAGCGGCCGGCACTACCGCATCCAGGCATGCATCCGAACATGCGCCCGCCGATGAAGGCTGTACCGTCCGGCAATGCACCGCCCACAAAAAAGTGGACGTAGATCCGGGTAGTGCCG
>NZ_QAIW01000473.1:4087-15033 GCF_003061285.1 Stenotrophomonas sp. HMWF003
GGCCGGCAACCAGGCGGCATGCACATCAAGGTAGTGCCGGCCGCTGGCCGGCAACCACGCGGTCCGTGCATGGCACGTATCTGGAGGAGCCGGCCAGCGGCCGGCACTACCGCATCCAGGCACGCATCCGAACATGCGCCCGCCAATGAAGGCTGTACCGCCCGGCAATGCACCGCCCACAAAAAAGCCCCGGCGCGTGCCGGGGCTTTTCCGTTTCAGCGCATCACCGCCGGATCAACGATCCGGGCGGTGCGTCGCGTTGGCTTCGCTCTGGCGCTCGACGAACTCCTTGGACGGCTCGTCCAGCTTGTCGCCCAGCATGCGGCGGACCACGATGAAGAACACCGGGATCATCAGCAGGCCCAGGAAGGTGGCGAACACCATGCCGCCGATCACGCCGGTACCGATGGCGTGGCGGGCATTGGCGCCCGCACCGGTGGAGATGGCCATCGGCACCACGCCGAGGATGAAGGCGAAGGAGGTCATCAGGATCGGACGGAAGCGCAGGCGGGACGCCTCGATGGTGGCCTCGCGCAGCGTCTTGCCGGCCGCACGCTGTTCCACCGCGAATTCCACGATCAGGATGGCGTTCTTGGCCGCCAGACCGATCACGGTGATCAGGCCGATCTTGAAGTACAGATCGTTGGGCAGGCCGCGGGCCAGCGAGAACGCCAGCGCACCGAGCACGCCCAGTGGCACCACCAGCAGCACCGCCACCGGGATCGACCAGCTTTCATACAGCGCGGCCAGGCACAGGAACACCACCACGATGGACAGCACCAGCAGCAGCGTTGCCGCGTTGCCGGCCAGGATTTCCTGGTAGCTCATGCCCGACCAGTCGTAGCCGAAGCCGGCCGGCAGGTCGTCGCTGACGATCCGCTCCATCGCCTGCATCGCCTCACCCGAGCTGCGCCCCGGTGCCTGCGAACCGACGATGTTGACCGCCGAGTAGCCGTTGTAGCGGCTCAGCGACGGCGGTGCGGACACCCACTCGGACTTCACCACGGTGCTCAGCGGAATCATCGCCGGGGTGCCGTCTGCGTTGGTCTGCAGGCTGCTGGGCGTGTAGAAGCTGTTGAGCGACTCGGCACCGGTGCGATACGGGCCGTCGGCCTGCATGGTCACGCGCTTGATGCGGCCTTCGTAGAAGAAGTCGTTGACGTACACCGGGGCCAGCATCAGCTGGATGGTGCTGTACACGTCCGACACCGACAGCCCCATGGTTTGGGCCTGCACGCGGTCCACGTGCAGCTGCAGCTGCGGGGCGTTTTCCAGGCCGTTGGGGCGCACGCCGGTGAGCAGGTCGCTTTCCTCGGCCGCTTTGCCCAGCAGCACGTTGCGGGCCTGCGTCAGCTGTTCATAGCCGGCGCCGCCACGGTCCTGCAGCCACATGTCGAAGCCGCCGAACTGGCCCAGGCCCTGCACGGTGGGCAGGTTGACCACGAAGATCTGCGCTTCCTTGATGCCGTAGAAAGCACCGTTCATCTTCTGGATGAACTCGGGCACGGTGACCTTGCGGTCGGCCCACGGCTTGAGCCGGATGAAGCCCATGCCGACGTTTTCACCGGAGCCGACGAAGCTGAAACCGGCCACCTGCAGCATGCCTTCGAAGCCTTCCTGGTCCTTGAGCACGCCACGCATCTGCGCGAAGGCCTGGTTGGTCTGCGACTTGGTCGAGCCCGGGGGCAGCTGCACGATCGCCAGCGCATAGCCCTGGTCTTCCTCGGGCAGGAAGCTGCCCGGCATGCGGGTGAACAGGAAGCCGCACAGCACGGTGAGCACCACGAACAGGATCATCCAGCGCGGGGCATGGCGCACCGCCGAGGTGATGTGGCCCACGTAGGTGCCACTGATCTTGTCGTAGTACTTGTTGAAGGTGCGGTAGACGACGTTCGGCTTGTCGGAGTGGGTCGGCTTGAGGAAGGTCGCGCACAGGGCCGGGGTGAAGCCCAGCGCCAGGAACGCGGAGAAGCCCATCGCGATGGCGATGGTCAGCGCGAACTGCTTGTAGATCTCACCGGCCGCACCGCCCTGCAGGGCCGACGGAATGAACACCGCCGCCAGCACCACGGTAATGGCGACCACTGCACCGGTGATCTGGGTCATGGCCTTCTGGGTAGCGGCCTTGGGCGGCAGCTTCTCCTCGGTCATGATGCGTTCGACGTTCTCGATCACCACGATCGCGTCATCGACCACGATGCCGATCGCCAGCACCATCGCAAACAGGGTCAGCTGGTTGATGGTGAAGCCGATGACGCTCATGCCCAGGAAGGTGCCGAGCAGGGCCACCGGGATGACCAGGGTGGGGATCAGGGTGGCGCGGAAGTTCTGCAGGAAGATCAGCATCACCAGGAACACCAGCACGACCGCTTCGATCAGCGTCTTGACCACTTCCTCGATCGAGATCTTGACGAAGGTGGTGCTGTCGTACGGCGAGAACCAGCTGACACCGGACGGGAAGCTCGGCGACAGTTCGTCCATCTTGGCGGTGACCGCATTGGCCACGTTCAGGGCGTTGGCGCCCGGCAGCAGCTGGATCGCAAAGGCACCGGTCGGCTTGCCGTTGTACTGGGTGTCAAAGCCGTAGTTGTTCGCACCGAAGGCGATCCGGGCGATGTCCTTGAGCATCACCCGCGAGCCGTCGGCATTGGCGCGCAGGATGATCTGCTCGAACTGCTCGGGCGAGCTGAAGCGGCCTTCGGCCGACACGGTGGCGGTGAAGTAATGGCCGTCCGGCGACGGGTCCGAGCCCAGCGAACCGGCCGCGAACTGCACGTTCTGGGCCTTGATCGCCGCCAGCACCTGGCTGGCCGACAGGCCGTAGCCCTGCATCTTCTCCGGGTTGAGCCAGATGTTCATGGCGTACTCGGAACCGAACTGCTGGGTGCTGCCGACGCCGGGGATGCGCGAGATCTGGTCGAGCACGCGCGAACCGACGATGTCGTTGAGGGCATCACGGTCGATCGAGGGCGTGTCCGACTGCAGGGCCACCACCATCAGGAAGCCGGCGTTGGCCTTGGCCACCACCACGCCCTGCTGGGTCACTTCGGTGGGCAGGCGCGGGGTGGCCAGCGACACCTTGTTCTGCACCTGGACCTGGGCGATGTCCGGATCGGTACCGGTCTCGAAGGTCAGGGTGATCGAGGCGCGGCCGTTGGAGGCCGAGGACGAACTGAAATACAGCAGGTGATCGATACCGGTCAGCTGCTGCTCGATCACCTGGGTGACCGACTTTTCGGTGGTGTCGGCGCTGGCGCCGGGGTAGGTGGCGCTCACCGTCACCTGGGGAGGTGCGATGCTCGGGTAGGACTCCACGCCCAGACCCAGGATCGAGATCACGCCCGAAAGCGAGATCAGGATCGCGACCACCCAGGCGAATACCGGGTGTTCAATGAAAAATTTAGGCATGACGGAGGGTTCCCGTTATTGCTTGTTCGGTTCGGCAGCCGGAGCGGCGTCGGACGTTTTGGCGGCGGCGTCAGCCGGGGCAGCGGCATCGGGTTTTGCCGCGGCGTCCGGTGCGGCACCGGCCGGCGCAGCGCCCGCAGGCGCCTTGCCATTGGCAGCGGCGGCAGCCGGGTTCCACGGGGTGGCCTTGGCCGGGGCGCCTTCCTTGACCTTCTGCACGCCGGCCACGATCACCTGGTCGCCGGCTTCGAGGCCGCCACTGACCAGCCAGTTGGTGCCCTGCTGGCCTTCGCTCTTGACGTTCTTGCGCGCCACCTTGCCGTCCTTGCCAACCACCAGCACGTAGCCGCCGGTGGTATCGCGCTGCAGCGCCTGCAGCGGCACCAGGTAGGCGTTGTTGCGCTCACCCAGGGTGGCCTGGAAGCTGACGAAGGCGCCCGGCAGCAGGATCTGCTGCGGGTTGGGCAGCACCGCGCGCAGCGACACCGCGCCGGTGGTGGGGTCCACCGTGGTCGAGGAGAAGTCCAGCGTGCCCGGCTGGTCGTAGACCGTGCCGTCGGACAGCTTGACCTGCACGGTGGACTTGCCGTCCCCGCTCAGGGCCAGCTGGCCCTTGGCCTGCGCGGCGCGCATCTGGGTCAGTTCGTCCACGCTCATCGAGAAGTTCACGTACAGCGGGTCCAGCTGGTCCACGGTGGTCAGCAGGGTCACATCGCCCTGGCCGACCAGCGCGCCTTCGGTGACCTGCTGCTTGCCGGCGCGGCCACTGATCGGCGCGGTCACTTCGGCGTAGCCGAGGTTGATCTTCGCGCTGGTCAAGGCGGCCTGCGCCTGCTGCACGGCGGCCGCGGCGGTACGCTCGGTCGCTTCGGCCGCGTCCAGGTCGGACTTGGACACATACTTCTGCGGGGCCAGCGAACGGGCACGGTTGGCCGCGGCCTTGGCGTTGGCGTAGGTCGCCTGCGCCGAGGCCAGTTCGGCCTGGGAGGCGTTCAAGGACGCGCGCAGCGGGGCCGGGTCGATCAGGAACAGGACCTGGCCCTGCTTGACGTCGGCACCTTCCTGGTAGACACGCTTGAGCAGCACGCCGGGCACGCGGGCGCGCACGTCGGCGCTGCGGTACGGCGACAGGCGGCCGACCAGCTCACGCTGCAACGGCAGGGTCTGCGGCTTGGCATCGATCACGCCCACTTCCGGCGGCGGGGGCGTCTGCTGCTCTGGCTTCTTGCAAGCGGTCAGTGCAACAGCAACTGCGCAGGTCAGGGCAAGGCTGCGGAGTGGGGCGATCATCAGGAAAAACTCCGGTGTTGGTTTGAATGCAATGCCGCGGCGGTTTCCGGCGTGGCAAACGCGCGCAGGAAGCTGTCAACGGAGAATTCGGCCCAGCGGCGGCGCTCGGTGGCGTCGGCGCGATGGGGGGTATGGAAGCGTTGTTTCTCGAAATCCACGCCGGCGATCATGCTCAATAGCAGTTCGGCCATGAAGTGCGGGTCGTCATGCCTGAGCTGGCCTTCTTCACTGCGCACGGCAAGCCATTCAGCCACGTGAAGAACCAGCGCCCCGGCCCCGTCCCGGTAGAGCGCACGCGCTTCCTGCGGGAACTGGGCGGTGTCGGTGGCGATCAGCCGGCGCGCCTGCATCACGTGCGGCTGATTGCAGTGCTCCAGGTACTCGGTGGCGAACCGCAGCAGGCTGCCGCGCAGGTCGCCCTGGTCCAGGCTGTGCAACCCGGCGGTGGCGCGACTGACGTGCCGCTGCATTACCCGGCGCAGCAGTTCCTGCTTGCTGCCGTAGCGGCTGTAGAGGGTCTGCTTGGAACACCCGGCCTGCTGGGCCACCGCATCCATGCTGATCTGCATGCCCTGGGTGGCGAACAGGTCGCGCACGGCATCGAACACGCGCTGGTCGCGCGCATCCAGGGTGCTGGCGGCGGGGTGGGGGGGATTCACGCGGTGGACTATACCGTCCAGTTCAGAATTGGAGAAGCCTTGTGTTTGCGCGGGATCTGATACCCATCGTCAAGTTGCCACGAACGTGGCCGATGCTTGGCTGCGTGTGGATCTCCCACGTGACCGTCCGTACCCGTGCGGATTGACCGTCGTGACGTAAACGCCACCCAACCCGAATCACCTTATTCCGTCCTGCAGCAAGGTATTTTTGTGCGGTAGGCCTACAATTTCATTTTCCCAACTGAGCAACACGCACCGCTCCGTCATGAAATCGCAGAAACCAGCAGCCAAGACCGTGAAAAACAAATCCAAACCAGCCGATACGCAGACTGTTTCGCCAGTGGGCTTCTCGCTGGAGCCGGTGTACACGGCCTTGCGCAAGCGCTACCCGACGGCCGGGCAGGCCGAGGCCGTCGCATTTGCCGCCGACTTCTACAAGCGCATGGAGGCGGACGAGTTCCCGCACCACACCGCGGAGGAGTGGGCCGCCCTGGCGGCCGACACGCTGGAGTTCGCCCGCGTGCGCAAGTCCGGCAAGGCCAATGTGCGTGTGTTCAACCCGACCCTGAAGGGCAACGGGTGGGAGTCGCCGCATACGGTGCTGCAGATCGTCAATGACGACATGCCGTTCCTGGTCGACACGGTGACCATGTCGCTGGCCGAGCATGGTATCGGCGTGCACGTGCTGGGCCACCCGGTGATCCGCTTCGCGCGCGACAAGGCCGGCAAGCTGAGCGGTGTCAGCGACGGCAACGCCGAATCGGTGATGCTGCTGGAAATCGACCGCCAGCCGGCCGAGGCCATGGCCGACGTCGAGCAGGCGATTGTCAAGGCGCTGGACGAGGTGCGTGCCATCGTCGGCGACTGGGACGCGATGCGCAGCAAGGCCAAGAGCCTGGCCGACGATCTCGGCACCCGGCAGCTGCCGATCGATGCGGCCTCGCGCGCCGAAGCACAGGAATTCCTGCGCTGGGCCGCCGACAACCACTTCACCTTCTTCGGCTACCGCGAATACCGCGTGGAGAAGCAGGGCAAGGAAGACGTGCTGGCGCCGCTCAACGAGACCGGCCTGGGCCTGATGCGCGGCAAGGACAAGTCCGCCGCCCGTCCGGTCAAGACTCTCGCCGCGCAGGGCCTCAACGCCACCACCGGGTTGAAGGACGCGCTGATCCTGACCAAGACCAATGCCCGTTCGCGCGTTCACCGCGCCGGCTACATGGACTACATCGGCGTGCTGGAATTCGACGCCAAGGGCAAGATCATCGGCGAGCAGCGCTTCCTGGGCCTGTTCACCTCCAGCGCCTACAACCGTCGCCCGTGGGAAATCCCGCTGGTGCGTCAGCGCCACGAATATGTGATGAGCCACTCCGGCCTGGCGCCGAGCAGCCACAGCGGCAAGGCCCTGCGCCACATCCTGGAAACCCTGCCGCGCGAAGAACTGTTCCAGTCCAGCGAGGACGAACTGTTCCGCACCGCCATGGGCGTGCTGGGCCTGCAGGAACGCGTGCGCAGCCGCCTGTTCCTGCGCCGCGACAAGTACAGCCGCTTCATTTCCGCGCTGGTCTACCTGCCGCGCGAGCGCTTCAACACCGACGTGCGCCTGCGCATCGAAGCGATGCTCAAGGACGCCCTGCAGGGCGAGTACGTGGACAGCTCGGTCGTGCTGGGTGAGTCGCCGCTGGCGCAGGTGCACTTGATCGTGCGCCCGAAGGCTGGCCAGACCCTGGAAGTGGACACCAGCGAACTGGAGCAGAAGCTGGCCCAGGTGCTGCGCAACTGGCAGGACGACCTGCGCGAAGCGCTGGTGGCCCGCCACGGTGAAAGCGAAGGCCTGCGCATTGCCGCCCGTATCGGCAAGGCCCTGCCGGCCGGCTACATCGAAGACTCCAGCACCGAGATCGCGGCCAACGACGTCAGCCAGCTCGACGCGCTGACCGGTCCGGACGACCTGCGCCTGAGCCTGCAGGCCGTGCAGCGCGAAGGCGGCGACGGCCTGCGCCTGAAGCTGTACCGCCAGCTGGACGACATTCCGCTGTCGGACGCGCTGCCGATGATGGAAAACATGGGCCTGCGCGTGATCGCCGAGCGTCCGTACCGCCTCACGGTGGACAACGCGCCGGTGTACGTGCAGGACTTCGAAGTGGAATCGGTGGCCGGTGCGATCGACGCCCCGAGCGTCGATGCCGCCTTCGGTGAAACCTTCGCCCGCGTGTGGCACGGCGATGCCGAGAACGACGGCTTCAACCGCCTGGTGCTGGCCGCTGGCCTGCATTGGCGCCAGGTGGCGATGCTGCGTGGCTACTGCAAGTACCTGCTGCAGACCGGCGTGCCGTTCTCGCAGGCCTATGTGGAAGGCACCTTCGCCCGCTACCCGCTGCTGGCGCGCCTGCTGGTGGAACTGTTCGAAGCCCGCTTCGACCCGGCCACGGGCCACGAGAGCAAGGACGCCATCGCCGAGGGCCAGGCCCAGCTGCGCGAGCACCTGACCGTGCTGGCCGGTGGCGACGAGGCTACCCTGAAGGTGCTCAAGACCGTGGTCGATGCCCGCAAGGGCGACCGCAAGGCACAGATGGATGCCGCGCGCGACGCGTTGCTGAAGCTGATGGACCGCGTTTCCAGCCTGGATGAAGACCGCATCCTGCGCAGCTTCATGGGCGTGATCGACGCCACCCTGCGTACCAGCTACTACCAGACCGATGCCAACGGCCAGCACGGCCATGTCATCAGCTTCAAGTTCGATTCGGCGCTGGTGCCGGACCTGCCCAAGCCGCGCCCGTACCGCGAGATCTTCGTGTACGGCCCGCGCGTGGAAGGCACCCACCTGCGCTTCGGCGCGGTGGCCCGTGGCGGCCTGCGCTGGTCGGACCGTCGCGAAGACTTCCGCACCGAAGTGCTGGGCCTGGTCAAGGCGCAGATGGTCAAGAACACGGTCATCGTGCCGGTCGGCGCGAAGGGCGGCTTCTTCGCCAAGGTGCCGCCGGCCAGCGGCGACCGCGATGCGGTGTTCGCCAACGGCGTGGCCTGCTACAAGCTGTTCATCCAGGGCCTGCTGGACATCACCGACAACATCGTCAACAACAAGATCGTGCCGCCGGTGGACGTGGTCCGCCACGACATGGACGACCCGTACCTGGTGGTGGCGGCCGACAAGGGCACCGCGACCTTCTCCGACATCGCCAACGGCCTGGCCATCGCGCACGGCTTCTGGATGGGCGACGCGTTCGCCTCCGGTGGTTCGGTCGGTTACGACCACAAGGGCATGGGCATCACCGCGCGCGGCGCGTGGGAGTCGGTCAAGCGCCACTTCCGTGCCCTGGGCCGTGACAGCCAGAGCCAGGACTTCACCACGGTGGGCGTCGGCGACATGTCCGGCGACGTGTTCGGCAACGGCATGCTGCTGTCCCGCCACATCCGCCTGGTGGCCGCGTTCGATCACCGCCACATCTTCCTGGACCCGAACCCGGATGCGGCCACCACGTTCGTCGAACGTGAGCGCCTGTTCACCGTGCCGCGCTCCAGCTGGGCCGACTACGACGCCAAGCTGATCAGCAAGGGCGGCGGCGTGTATCCGCGCAGCCTGAAGTCGATCGAGATCACCCCGCAGGTGCGTGAGGTGCTGGGCCTGGACGAGAACGTCAAGGCGATGTCGCCCAACGACCTGATGAGCGCCATCCTCAAGGCCCCGGTGGACCTGCTGTGGAACGGCGGCATCGGCACCTACGTCAAGGCCGCCAGCGAGCAGCACAGCGACGTGGGCGACCGCGCCAACAACGCGCTGCGCGTCAATGGTGGCGAGCTGCGCTGCAAGGTGGTGGGCGAGGGCGGCAACCTGGGCATGACCCAGCTGGGCCGCATCGAGGCTGCCCAGGCCGGCGTGCTGCTCAACACCGACTTCATCGACAACTCGGCCGGTGTGGACACCTCCGACCATGAAGTCAACATCAAGATCCTGCTCAACGATGTGGTGCGGGCCAAGAAGCTGACCGTTGAACAGCGCAACAAGCTGCTGGCGTCGATGACCGACGAAGTGGCCGCGCTGGTGCTCAACGACAACTACCGCCAGAACCAGGCGCTGAGCCTGATGGAGCGGATGGCAGTCAAGCGCCTGGGCTCCAAGCAGCACTTCATCCGCACGCTGGAGCAGCAGGGCCTGCTCGATCGCCAGATCGAGTACCTGCCCTCCGATGCGGAGCTGTCGGCACGCAAGGCGCGCGGCCAGGGCCTGACCCGTCCGGAGCTGTCGGTGCTGCTGTCCTATTCCAAGCTGGTGGCGTTTGCCCAGCTGCTGGATTCGGACATCCCGGAAGATCCGTACCTGTCCAAGGAACTGCAGCGTTACTTCCCGACCCCGCTGCAGAAGAAGTACGCCGACGCGATGGAGCGTCACCGCCTGAAGCGCGAAATCATCGCCACGGCCGTGACCAACCAGACCATCAACCGGATGGGCGCCACGTTCCTGATGCGCATGCAGGAAGACACCGGCCGCAGCGTGGCCGAGGTTGCCAAGGCCTACACGATCAGCCGTGAAACGCTGGACGCACGTGCACTGTGGGCGCAGATCGATGCGCTCGACGGCACGCTGCCGGAATCGGTGCAGATCGATGCGCTGGAAGTGATCTGGAAGCTGCAGCGTTCGTTCGTGCGCTGGCTGCTGTCGCGCCCGGGCACCATGCCGGGCATCACCGAGGCGGTGAACCGCTACCAGGCCGCGTTCAACGACATCCGCGTGGCGTCGGGCGTGCTGCCCGATTCGCAGCGCCCGGCCTACGAGGCGAGCGTGGCCGAGTGGAAGGAAAAGGGCCTGCCGCCGGCACTGGCGCAGCAGCTGTCCGAGCTGCAGTTCCTGGAACCGGCGTTCGACATCATCGAACTGGCCCGGACCCGCAAGCTGAAGCCGGTGGACGTGTCCAAGATCCACTTCCGCCTGGGCGACGCCCTGCAGCTGCCGTGGCTGTTCGAGCAGATCGACGCGCTGGAGGTCAACGGTCGTTGGCATGCCGTGGCACGTGGCGTGCTGCGCGACGAGCTGGCCGCCCACCATCGCAACCTGGCTGCCCAGGTGCTGTCGATGAAGGGCAGCAGCGCCGAAGCCAAGGTGGCCGCCTGGATCGGCCGTGACGACAGCAGCCTGCGCTTCACGCTGTCGATGCTGGCCGAACTGGCCGAGCAGAAGACCCTGGACTACCCGACCGTCTCGGTCGCGGTGCAGCGCCTGGGTCAGCTCGCGGCGCATGGTGCGTAAGCGCATTCGCGCTGACGCCCCACGGTGTGCGCTGCACACCGTGGGGCCCATACGGACCGTGCTTCCAGACCCCCGCGCCTGCGGCGCGCCCCCCTGACTCAGGGGGGCTCTGCTCCAGGCGCGTGCCTGGCACGTGCATGAAAACCAACGGCCCCGCTCACGCGGGGCCGTTTTTTCTTGTTGGGCGGTGACATCCGGTCGGCACCCACCGTTGGCCGGTGCGGGCGCGGACATGACCGGCAGCCCACGCCACGCCCCACGGTCGTGGCCTACCGGGGATGTGGCGGGTATGCTCTGGCGAACCCGCCCCACCGGATCGTTGATGAGCGCTTCCCCCCGTATCGCCT
>NZ_QAIW01000056.1:0-6307 GCF_003061285.1 Stenotrophomonas sp. HMWF003
ATCCAACCGTCTTGTGCTGCTGTCGACGTGGCCATCGCCCTACCCTCCCAGGTGATTCAGATGGGGAGCAGTGTGTGGGTTGGGGGGCGGGCTGTCAGTCGCCTATTGGTCGTAGGGGCGAGGTGCGGGGTCGGCCGCGAGGCGGTTCCTCGGGATGGTCGGGAGCCGGCCAGCGGCCGGCACTACCGGGGCATGGGCACCGTGACCGATCGGTAGGCCCCGACCGTTGGTCGGGGCGCTTTTAATGGAACGCCAGGGCGGCGGCGATGCCCGCGAACAGGGTGGCGCCCACCCAGTTGTTGTGCAGGAAGGCCTTGAAGCAGGCATCGCGCTCGCGTTTGCGGCAGATCATGAACTGGTAGGCGATCAGCAGCGCGGCCACGCCTACCGACATCCAGTACGCCGCGCCCAGGCCGGCGCGCACGCCCACCAGGCCCATGGTGCCCAGGAACAGGGTGAACAGGATGCCCTGGATGACGAGGTCCAGGTCGCCGAACAGGATGGCGGTGGAATGCGAGCCCATCTTGAGGTCGTCGTCGCGGTCCACCATGGCGTACCAGGTGTCGTAGGCGGTGGACCACAGGATGTTGGCGCCATACAGCAGCCAGCCCACCACCGGCACTTCGCCCTGCACGGCGGCGAACGCCATCGGGATGCCCCAGCCGAAGGCCATGCCCAGGTACACCTGCGGCAGGTGGGTGTAGCGCTTGAGGTAGGGGTAGCTGGCGGCCAGGAAGATGCCGATGAAGCTCAAGCCGATGGTCAGCCGGTTCAGGGTGAGCACCAGCGCGAAGGCCACCAGCATCAACCCGGCGAACAGCAGCAGCGCCTCGCGCCCGGACACCCGGCCGCTGGCCAGCGGGCGGTCCTTGGTGCGCTTGACGTGCGGGTCGAGCCAGCGGTCGGCGTAGTCGTTGATGACGCAGCCGGCCGAACGCGTCAGCCAGACCCCGGCGCTGAACACGAACAGGGTCCACAGCGGCGGCAGGCCACCGGCGGCCAGCCACAATGCCCACCAGGTGGGCCACAGCAGCAGCAGGGTGCCGATCGGGCGATCGGCGCGCATCAGTTTCCAGTACTGGCCCCAACGCGACGGTGCGGGACCGTCGGGGGCTTCAAAACGTTCGTAAGCCATGCGCAAAGGATACCGCCAAGCCCCGCCGCGAGCGTTGCCGTGCCGGGCAATTGAACGGGGGGCAGACCTGCGCCGCGTTTACCGCTAGAATGCTCGTCCCGCGCCACCACGGCGTTCGGCGGCCAGCACCGGCGCCCGGGACTGCAGGACACAACGCGCTCGTAGCTCAGCCGGATAGAGTAGTGGCTTCCGAAGCCATTGGTCGGGGGTTCGAATCCCTCCGGGCGCACCATCCTTGCCTTGTGGCCCATCGCCACGCCCCCTGAACGTCCAGAACCCTGCCCTGCGTCGCAGCCATTGCGATACCTGCAGCCCAGGATGCGTCGTGCGGTGGTCCGCCCCGATCCGGTTTGCGTAGACTCGTCCCCATGGGCATTGCCTTGCCAGCGCAGGACACCTTCGGCTTCGGCCTGTATTCGTATGCGGACGCCGCGCGCTTCATTGGCGGCAAGCCGAGCGAACTGCGCCGCTGGTTGAAGGGCTACAGCACCCACCGTGGTGAACTGCACATCGACCACGCCCCGTTGTGGTCGCCGCAATGGGCCGGCACGGGCATTGAAGGCATTGGCTTCCGCGACCTGATTGAGCTGCGCTTCGTCCGTACGTTCGTTGCCGGTGGCGTGCCACTGAACCTGATCCGCCGCACCATCGATGAGGTCCACGAGCGGCTGGGCAGGAACTACCCCTTTACCAGCACCAGCTTCAAGACCGACGGGCGCCGGATCTTCATGGAGCTGCTGGATGCCAGCGGTGATGCGGCCCTGGTGGATGTGGTCAAGCGCCAGGACGTGATCCGAAAGGTGATTGCGCCATCGTTGCGCGAGGGGATCGAGCTGAACATCGACGACGAAGCCACGCGCTGGTACCCGCTCAAAGGATCCCGCGCGGTGGTGTTCGACCCGCAGCGCAGCTTCGGGCAACCCATCCTTGCCGGTTCCGGCGTGCCCACGGTGGCCATTGCCGAAGCGCTTCAGGTGGAGAATGGCGATGCACAACGGGTCGCCCGGCTGTATGGCATCTCTGCTGCCGATGTGCGCAAGGCGGTCAGCTTCGAACAACGGGTGGCGCCTTGAAGGCGCAGATCGACGAGAACCTGCCGCCTGCCCTGGCAAGGGCGATCGATCCGATTGCGCGCGTGGATGACCACGAGGTGGTGCACGTGCGTGATTTCGTGGGCAGCGGCACCAAGGATGTGGCGCTGTTTGAAGAGGCGATCCAGCAGGGTATCCAGGTCCACGTTACCCAGGACCACCACCATCGACGTCCGGTCGAACGCGAGGCGATAGCGCGGCTGGGCCTGACGGTGTTCGTTCTGGCCAAGGGCTGGAGCACGTTGAACCACTACGATTGCGCAGCCCGGCTGCTGGAGTGGTGGCCGCAGATGATGCAGCTGGCCCAGCTCACCCAGCCAGGGGGCATGTTCAGGGTGCCGCACCTGCGGGCGTCGCGGGGAAGGTTGATTCCCATCAAACCGACACGTTGACGGCCGTGGCGAGGGTGGGTGAAGCGAAGCCGGGCAGAGCCCGGCGATAAAGCAATCAGGTCGAGTAGCGGACAGACTGCCGGGGGCCAGGGCGAGGTATTCCCACCGGCCTGGCGGTGGCCAACAAGGACGATCCGATGATGCGAATGCAACTGCCCGTGGCCCTGCTGGGCCTTCTCCTGCCGATGATGGCCAGCTGTGCATCGCCACCGGGGCGCTATCAGTCGGCGACGATCCAGGATCGCGATGGTTTGCCCTGTTTTGGGGTACCTGACACGCGGGAAACACGCACCACCGCGCCGATCATTGCAAGAGTGTCGGTAAGAGCCAGTGGTGCGGGAGGCGTATCCGTGTGGGAGCACATCTTCCTGCAGTCGGGAACTGCCGAACCTGCGCTGCCGCCCAGCCAGTGCCTTGTTTATGGCCACGGGGACGCGTCCGCCCCTGCATTACGGGTGGGGACGCGCTATGAGGTGGTTATGTCGGGGTATACGCCGGGCACGCCAGGCAAGCAGGGGAAGGCACAGAAGCGCGTGTTCGGCAGCTGCTTTGATGTGGTGGATGTCGCCGGGAAGGGCGTGATTACGTCCGTGGTAGCAGATTGCGCGACCGCGCGCGCTTCTGGGACGGCCCCCGTACCCCAGGGTGGCAGGTAGCGAATGGGGAAACCACGGCAGGGGCGTGCCGTGCGTGCGTTTTGGCGTTTGCGGGAGGTTGTGTGCAGCCACCCATGGGGTGGCTCTACCCTTAGCGCGCGTAGAGGGAACGAGGGTCGGGTACCGGACAGACTGCCGGGGCCAGGGCGAGGTCTTCCCACCTGCCTGGAAGTGGCGAACCGCGTGTGCGGTCCACGACGTCCGTGTCGTTGTCCTGTCCGGTGGCCCGGTTGAAACGGTCAGGCGGTGAGCAGGTCCTTGAAGCGGGCCAGCGACGCCAGGTGGAAATGCACCAAGGCCAGCCAGCCCTGGCGGTGCCAGGCCAGCACGGTGGCGTCGGGGAGTGCGGCGAAGCGTTCGGCGTCGATCAGCTGGAAGCCGAGCAGGCTGGACTGGCGGCCGTCGGGATGCACGACGTCGGCCTGGCGTTCGACCAGCACGCCGGCAGTGACCAGTGCGGCGCTGAAGGCGGCCGTGGCGGTGGCGTCGCGGGTGAAGGCCTCGCAGAACGCCAGGGCCTGGCGGGTGAGCGCGGTGGGCTGGCCGTCGGCCTCGAACAGGGGCTGGCCTTCGTCGCCGTCGGTACGCAGCATCGGTGCGTCGGCGTCGATGGCCAGTACATGGCCGTCGGGGTCGGTGGTGCGGGCGAACACGAACGGATAGCGGCGCACATACGCAGGCACGTAGGTGCCGGTCTGCCAGTGGTCGGCCACCACGAAGCGGTTATGTTCGGCCTGCAGGCCAAGCACGGCCACCGGGGCGGCATCGGTGCCGACAAATACCACCGGGTAGTCGCGGGCGGCCGCGGCGAATTCGCCGATGACCAGCGGAACGGCATGGCTGGCGGCGGCGAACGCGGCGTCGCCGGGCAGCAGGCGCCAGTGCGCGTGGGTGTGCGAAGAGAGCACTACCGGGGTGCGGTACAGCGGCGGCGAGGTCGGCGCAGCGGCGTCGGCGTCTATCGCATCGGGCACGACCTGGTCGGGGGCATCGGGCAGCGTGTGCAGGGTGTCGTCAGTGGTCATGGGGTATCCAGCAGGGAAACGGCCGGCGCGGGCGCACCGGCCAACAGGTCAGAAGCCAGCGTTCACTTCGAGCTGGAAGACGTCGATGGACTGCGGCGCGCCGGTGACTTCCTTGGCCGCCATCCAGCGGCCGGTGAGCCACACGTTCTTGTCGAACATGTAGGAGCTGCCCAGGTAGTAACCTTTGGCATTGGTGCCGCCCAGGTGGAAGTTGGAATCGTTGTAGGCGTCGGGCAGCGCGTCGGCTTCCAGGCGCTTGTAACCCAGCCACACGTTCCAGTCGCCGGCCTGCTTGAGCGCCAGCTGGCCGAAAGTGGCCTGCGCCATGTAGGCCATGTCGCCGCTCTGGACGTCCTGCGGGCCGGCCACGCCGTTGGCGGCCGCCCCCAGGTTGGTGACGATGCCGCCCTGCGCGCGCGACCACATGCGGTTGCGGTCGAAGGCGAGGTTCTTGATGCCGTGGCCTTCCAGGCGCAGCGCGTAGCCGGCGAAGGTGGGGGTTTCCCAGGCCAGGTTGAGGTCCAGCAGTTCGAATTCGGAGGCCAGGCCCACGTACTGCGGCATCGGGGTGTTGGCCGGGTCGAGTGGATCGAGCGCGATGTTCCGCAGCAGCATCAGCGTGTTGCCCTTCTGCATGAAGGCCGGGCGCGACCAGTCGCTGCTGCAGTGGTCGGCACCGGCGTACAGCGCGCAGGGCTGGGAGTACTCGCCGGCGATGTTGCGGAAGTCGAAGTAGCCCACTGCGGCGCGCAGTTTCTGCTGGTCGCCGAACTGCCAGTCGGCGCCGACCTGCATGCCGTTGAGCCACTTGTTCTCGCTCTTCATCTTGGTCTGGCTGGTGTTCGGGAAACCGTCGGACGAGTACTCCAGCGGGGTCAGGCCGAGCGTGGCGAACAGAGACAGCCCCTCGCCGCCCAGCGGATGGGCGTACTTGAAGGCCAGGCCGTCGAAGTTGAGGTCGTTGGAGAACAGCGTGTCGGTGGACCAGTACGGGTTGCCGAAGCGGCCGCCGATGATGTCCAGGCCCTGCACCGGCGCGTAGGACAGCCAGGCCTGGTCGAGCCAGGCGTCCTTCTTGGCCAGGCCGCCGCCCAGGGTCTGGGTGGACGACACCGGGCCGTTGTCGTTGCCGGTGGCCAGGCGCACGCCGGCGCGGGTGTGTTCGCCCAGCTCGGCCACCACGCCCAGGCGCGCGCGGATGCGCCAGGAGTTGTTGCGGTCTTCGCGGGTGTTGCGCAGCGGCGGCAGGCCCAGGTTGGTGTTGCCGTTGACGTCGTAGCCGTTGCCGGCGTTGATGCGCGCCCAGTCCACTTCGATGTCGCTGTTACGGTCCGAATACAGGCGGCTTTCATTGCGCACGCGTACGTCACCCTGCACGCGCAGGCGCTGGGTCCAGTCGGGCACCTGGTCCGGTGCGGCCCAGCCTTCGGCCTTGGCCTGGGCCATCACGCTGGTCTTGAGTTCCTCGCGGATCTCATCGCGCACGGTCTGCGGGATGTACGGTACCCGCACGTCGCCGGGCTGCGCGGCGATGGCGCCGGTGGCTGCGGCCGGGCGCGCCACGGCGGCTTCGCGCTGGGCTTCCAGCAGCAGTGCCTGGCCCGCCTCGGGCTTGAGCGCGCCGCTGTCGATCAGGCCGCGGATCAGCTTGATCATCGTGCTTTCGCCGCTGCCGTCCTGGGCATGGGCGGCGCCGCTGGCCAGCACCAGCACGACACCGGCGGCGAGGGCGGAACGGCGCAGGCCCAGCAGCGCGGCGGAATAGGTTGAACGGGTCATCAGCTTGCTCGCAGAAAAAGGAAAGTCGGGAAGAAGGAGGCGGCCGTGCCTAGCCGGCCGGGCGCCGGCCCTGCACCAGCACGCGTGCAGGGAAATCCAGCGACGCCGGCGGGCGCTCGTCGATGCGGCCCACCGCGCGGATGGCCTGCAGCACGCGTTCGTCGGCCTCGGGGTTGCCGCTGCCGCGCAGCAGTTCCACCCGCGTGACCGCACCGGTGGGGTCCAGCCA
>NZ_QAIW01000057.1:0-19483 GCF_003061285.1 Stenotrophomonas sp. HMWF003
ACTGAAATCAGCATGGCCGAGATCGTCTTCCCCAACCACACCAACCACCTGGGCACCCTGTTCGGTGGCCAGGCGCTGGCCTGGATGGACAAGGCGGCCTTCCTCGCCGCGGCCCGCTACTCGCGCCGCACCGTGGTCACCGCGCGTTCGGACCAGGTCGATTTCAAGCTGCCGATCCGCATCGGCCAGATGGTGGAAACCATCGGACGCATCGTCGAAGTGGGCCGCAGCTCGATGAAGGTGGAAGTGGAGCTGATCGCCGAAGACCTGCACACCGGCGAGCGCAAGCTCTGCACCCGCGGGCACTTCGTGATGATCGCGCTGGATGCCGACGGCCACCCCATTGCCGTGCCGCCGCTGCCCGACGCCATTCCCGGGCCGTAACCGCGATTGCGTTGCCCGCCGCACGCCCCCACCTGTAGACCATGACCCGCCCGCTCGCCGACTTCATCGACCGCGCCCAGCGCCTGTTCGTGCTCACCGGGGCCGGCTGCAGCACCGACTCGGGCATCCCGGACTACCGGGATGCCGACGGCCAGTGGAAGCGCACCCCGCCGGTGACCTACCAGGCCTTCATGGGCGAGCTGGCGACCCGCCAGCGTTACTGGGCGCGCAGCCTGCTGGGCTGGCCGCGCTTCGGCCATGCCCGCCCGAACGGCACCCACGCCGCGCTGGCGGCGCTGGAAGCCCGCGGCCAGCTGGAAGTGCTGCTCACCCAGAACGTGGACCGGCTGCACCAGCGCGCCGGCAGCCGTGACGTCATCGACCTGCACGGTCGGCTGGACCAGGTGCGCTGCATGGGCTGCGAAGCCCGCACCCCGCGTGAGGAGTTTCAGCAGGTACTGCTGGCCCACAACCCCGGCTGGGACCAGCTCGACGCGGCCCTGGCCCCGGACGGCGACGCCGACCTGGACGGGGTGGACTTCAGCCCGTTCCAGGTGCCGGCGTGCCCGCACTGCGGCGGCATCCTCAAGCCGGATGTGGTCTTCTTCGGCGAAAACGTCCCCCGCGAGCGAGTGGCCACCGTCCACGCGCACCTTGCCCGGGCCGACGCCGTGCTGGTGGTGGGCTCCTCGCTGATGGTCTATTCGGGCTTCCGCTTCGTCCAGGCCGCGGCCAACGCCGGGGTCCCGGTGGCCGCGCTCAACCTCGGCCGCACCCGCGCCGACGACCTGCTCAGCCTGAAGATCGAGCAGCCGTGCGCGGCCGCGCTGGCCTTCCTGCTGCCGTCGGCCAGCACCGCCTGAGCGCCGCCGCGAAACACTGATCCACCGATACGGTTGCCTTGCACGCGCAGCAGGAGTGCAATAACGCCCGGTTTTCCCGTTTCCGCCAGAGTCCCCCACTTGAGCCAGCTCTTTTCTTCCGTTTCCTTTGGCCCGCTGTCGCTGGCCAACCGCATCGTCATCGCCCCGATGTGCCAGTACTCCTCCACCGATGGCCTGGCCAACGACTGGCACCAGATCCACCTGGGCCAGCTGTCGCAGTCCGGCGCCGGCCTGCTGATCCTGGAAGCCACCGCCGTGCTGCCCGAAGGCCGCATCAGCTGGGCCGACCTGGGCCTGTGGAACGATGACACCGAAGCGGCGCTCAAGAAGGTGATCGACGCGGTGAAGCGCTGGTCGCCGATGCCGATCGGCATCCAGCTGGGCCATGCCGGGCGCAAGGCATCCTCGGCCCGGCCGTGGGACGGCGGCGGCGCACTGCCGGCCACCGACCCGCGCGCCTGGACCACGCTGGCGCCGTCGGCGATTCCGTTCCACCCCGCCGACCCGACCCCGCAGGCGCTCGACGCGGCCGGCATCGATGCGATCGTGGACGCCTTCGTGGCGGCCGCCCAGCGCGCCGAACGCATCGGCTTGGACCTGATCGAACTGCACGCCGCACATGGCTACCTGCTGCACCAGTTCCTGTCGCCGCTGAGCAACAAGCGCGATGACGAATACGGTGGCTCGCTGCAGAACCGCATGCGCCTGCTGGTGCGCGTGTTCGACGCGGTGCGCGAAGCGGTCAGCGACCGTATCGCGGTGGGCGTGCGGATCTCGGCCAGCGACTGGGTGGCTGGCGGCTGGGATATCGAACAGACCACCACCCTGGCGCACGTGCTCGATGGCCGTGGCTGCCAGTTCCTGCATGTGTCCAGCGGCGGCAACGACCCGCGCCAGCAGATTCCGCTGTCGCCGGGCTACCAGGTGCCGTTCGCCGAGGCGATCAAGGCGCAGAAGCTGCGCATGCCGGTGATTGCGGTGGGCCTGATCACCGACCCGGCCCAGGCCGAGTCGATCCTGCGCCACAGCCATGCCGATGCCATCGCGCTGGCCCGCGGCATCCTCTACGACCCGCGCTGGCCGTGGCACGCCGCCGCCGCGCTGGGCGATTCGCTGGAACCGGCGCCGCAGTACCTGCGCTGCGAACCGCGCGAAGCACGCGGCGTGTTCATCGCACCGCCGCGCTGACCCAGCCGCAGGCGGTGGCCCCGTGCCATCGCCTGCGTGCCGCTAGGCCACGTCCACCCGCCACTCGGCCGGCAGCCCCTCGACGATGTGCGTCATCAACGCGCGCACCTTCGGGGTCAGGTCGCGGCGGTCGCTGACACACAGGAACAGCCGCATCGGCTCGGGCAACGCCTGCGCATCGCCGGCCTCATTGCCCTCGAACAGGGCCTGCAGTTCCCCGCGTGCCAGGTAGGGCGCGGCCACGAATGCCGCCAGGCGGGTGATGCCGCCGCCGGCCAGCGCCATCGCGGCCAGTGCATCGATATCGTCGCTGACCAGCGCCGGACTCACTTCGGCATCGAAGCGCAGCCCGTCGCGCACGAAGCCCCAGCGCAGATGGCGACCGTCCTTCGGATGCCGGAACAGCAGGCAGCGGTGCTCACGCAACGCCTCGGGCGTGCGCGGCACGCCGGTGCGCGCCAGGTACGAGGGCGCCGCACAGAACACGAACGGCACCTGCGCGATCGGCCGCGCCACCAGCCCTTCTTCCAGCTGCGGTTCGATGCGGATGCTCACGTCCACGTCTTCGCGCGCGTGGTCCACCGCGCGGTCGGCCAGCAGCAGTTCGATCGCCAGCCGCGGGTAACGCGCCTTCAGCGACGGCAGCAGCGGGGCCAGCTTGTGCCGCCCGAACGAGGTGCTGCAGGCGATCCGCAGCCGGCCCTCGGGGGTGGCGTCCAGGTCGGTCACTGCCGCTTGCGCGCGTTGCAGGTCGCGTTCGATGTAGCGCACCTGGGCCAGGTACAGCGCGCCGCGCTCGGTCAGCGCCAGCTGGCGGGTGGTGCGGTTGAACAGGCGCACGCCCAGGTGCGCCTCCAGCCGGGCGATGTTCTGCCCGACCGCCGCCGCGCTGATGCCCAGCGTGCGCGCCGCCGCGGCCAGGCTGCCGGCGTCGGCGGTGCGGATGAAGCTGCGGATTGACTGGAGAATATTCATGGTGACCGCCATTCTCGCCTGTGATTGCAAAGTTTGTCTTTCTAAAGAGCCAACAGGGCCCGATCTACCGGCCGCCCCGGCCCGCTCCTAAGGTGTTTGTCCCCGCCAGCCCCGGGGCGGCGCCGCCCCCTCCGGCGTGCGCAGCGCCCCGGGCCTGGCCGCCTTTGCCGGAGATGGACCATGAACCCTGCGCTCGCCCCCCTCGACACCGACCCCCAGGAAACCCAGGAATGGCGTGAAGCGCTGCAGGCGGTCACCCAGGTAGCCGGGCGGCCGCGTGCGCACTACCTGCTGGACCAGCTCAGCGACCAGGACGTGGCCCACCACGGCGACCTGCATGCGCGCGCCTGGACTGCCTACGTCAACAGCATCCCGGTGGAGCGCCAGCCGGCCTACCCGGGTGACCTGGCGATCGAGCGCCGGCTCAACGCGATGATCCGCTGGAACGCGATGGTGATGGTGCTGCGCGCCGGCAAGCACTCCAACGTGGGCGGCCACATCGCCACCTACCAGTCGGCCGCCGTGCTGTACGACGTGGGCTTCGACCACTTCTTCCGTGGCCGCACCGACACCTTCGACGGCGACATGATCTACATCCAGGGCCATTCGGCGCCGGGCATCTACGGTCGCGCGTTCGTCGAAGGCCGCATCGCGCCCGAGCGCATGGACAACTTCCGCCGCGAATCCGATCGCGACGGCCTGTCGTCCTACCCGCACCCGCGGCTGATGCCCGACTTCTGGCAGTTCCCCACCGTCTCGATGGGCCTGGGCCCGCTGACCGCCGCCTACCAGGCGCGCTACATGCGCTACCTGGAATACCGCGGCCTGAAGGAACATCAGGGCCGCAAGGTGTGGGCGTTCCTGGGCGATGGCGAAATGGACCAGCCCGAATCGCTGGCCGCCATTTCCGTGGCCGGGCGCGAGCGCCTGGACAACCTGGTGTTCGTGGTGAACTGCAACCTGCAGCGCCTGGACGGCCCCGTGCGCGGCAATGCCAAGGTCATCCAGGAACTGGAAGGCACCTTCCGTGCCGCCGGCTGGAACGTCATCAAGGTGATCTGGGGCGGCGGCTGGGACGCCCTGCTGGCCAGGGACCACAGCGGCCTGCTGCGCCAGCGCATGATGGAATGCGTGGACGGCGACTACCAGACCTTCAAGTCGCAGAGTGGCGCGTACGTGCGCGAGCACTTCTTCGGCACCTCGCCGGAACTGCTCGCGCTGGTCGCGGACATGAGCGATGACGACATCTGGGCGCTGGCCCGTGGCGGCCACGACCCGCAGAAGGTGTATGCCGCCTACGCGCAGGCGGTGGCTGGCAACGGCCGCCCGAGCGTGATCCTGGCCAAGACGGTCAAGGGCTTCGGCATGGGCGAGGCCGGCGAAGGGCAGAACATCAACCACCAGCTCAAGAAGATGAGCCTGGACGCGGTGCGCGCCTTCCGCGACCGCTTCGACCTGCCGGTGAGCGACGCCGAGCTGGAGGACATGCCCTACCTGCGCCCCGCACCGGGCAGCGCGGAAGAGCGTTACTTCGCCCAGCGTCGCCAGGCCCAGGGCGGCCAGCTGCCGGCGCGCGTCACCCACGTCGCGCCGCTGCCGGTGCCGCCGCTGTCGGCCTTCGCCACCCAGCTGCAGGGCAGTGGCGAGCGCGGCCAGTCCACCACGATGGGCTTCGTGCGCATCCTCGGCACGCTGCTCAAGGACCCGGCACTGGGCAAGCTGGTCATTCCGATCGTGCCCGACGAGTCGCGCACGTTCGGCATGGAAGGCCTGTTCCGCCAGATCGGCATCCACTCCTACCTGGGCCAGCTCTACACCCCGCAGGACGCCGGCCAGCTGAGCTATTACAAGGAAGCCAAGGACGGCCAGATCCTGCAGGAAGGCATCAATGAATCCGGCGCGATCTGTTCGTGGATCGCCGCCGGCACCGCCTACAGCAACCACGGCCTGGCCACGATTCCGTTCTACATCTTCTATTCGATGTTCGGCCTGCAGCGCGTGGGCGACCTGGCCTGGGCGGCGGCCGATGCGCGTACCCGCGGCTTCCTGCTGGGCGCCACCTCCGGCCGCACCACGCTGATGGGCGAGGGCCTGCAGCACGACGATGGCCACAGCCACGTGCTGTCCTCGGTGATTCCCAGCTGCATCTCCTATGACCCCACCTACAACTTCGAACTGGCGGTGATCATCCAGGACGGTCTGCGCCGCATGTATGTGGACCAGGAAGACATCTACTACTACATCACCGTACTCAACGAGAACTACCCGCACCCGGCCATGCCGGAAGGCGCCGAGGAGGGCATCCTCAAGGGCATGTACCTGCTGCACCCGGCCCCGACCGACAGCGACCCCGGCTTGCGCGTACAGCTGATGGGCAGCGGCGCGATCCTGCGCGAAGTGGAAGCGGCCGCCGCGCTGCTGCAGCAGGATTTCGGCATCGCCAGCGATGTCTGGAGCGCCACCAGCCTGACCGAACTGCGCCGCGACGGCCTGGCCGCCGAGCGCTGGAACCTGCTGCACCCGGCCGCCGAACCGCGCGTGCCCTACGTGCAGCAGCGTCTGGCCGCGCACGCCGGGCCGCTGGTGGTAGCCACCGACTACATGAAGATCGTGGCCGACCAGATCCGCCCGTTCGTCGACGGCCGCCGCTTCACCGCGCTTGGCACCGACGGCTTCGGTCGCTCGGACACGCGCGAGTCACTGCGTACGTTCTTTGAAGTGGACCGCCACTTCGTCGTGCTGGCGGCGTTGAAGGCACTGGCCGATGACGGGCGCATCGCGCGCAGCCAGCTGCAGGTGGCGATCGAAAAATACGACATCCACGTGGACAAGGTGGATCCGGCGGCGGTGTAGGGCGGCCCGCCACGCCGGGCCTGCGGCGTATCCCGTTCATTCGCGCTGTTGATGACGAGAGCTGGGTCACGGTGGTCGCGCGTCAGGTGCGGCATGCTGGATACTCCGGTTTCGGCCCGATCCAGGGAGGGGCGATGAAACACGATCGGCAGGCAGGGCGTCATGTCCTCCACGCGTGTGTGGTGGTGCTGCTGCTGGGGGTGCTCGCGCCCGCCCCCGCCCTTGCCGGCACCGATGCGGTCCCCGGCAGCCTGCACGCCGCGCTGCGAGTGCTGGATGACGACCCCGCGCGGCCGGCCGCCGAGCGCCTGGCCGCGATGCGCCTTGCTTACGCGCACGCAGCCCCCGTTGTGATGCAGCCCAGCGAATGCGCGGCCTTGCCCGATGCACGGCTGCAAGACCTGTTCGAATCCACCGCGTTGATCGCCTTCTACGCGCGCGACCCGGCCACGTTGGCGCGGCTACAGTGCCTGTACGACACCCTGCAGGCGCGCGCGCAGGCCACCGAGGAACAGCATCGCGCCATGCGTGGCGCGCTGATCGCGCTGCAGCGCTTCGACGCGGCCAATGCGCTTCGCGGTCGACTGGCGAAACCGCCCAGTGCGCTGCCGGACATCCGCGGCACGCCGCTGCCCGGCAGGCCGGTGCTTCGTCTGGACAGCCTCACCCAGGTGCAACGCGCGGTGCTGGCCGAAGACGGCCTGCGCGTGGTGGCCGTGGTGCACCCCTACTGCGGTTTCTCGCGGCGCGCGCTCGAGGCCATCACCACCGAACCCGAGTACGCCTGGCTGCACGACCACCTGCAGCTGCTGGTGCCGATCGGGCAGGCATGGCCCGGGCGGGAAATGCTCGACTGGAACGCGGCCCATCCGGGCCTGCCCATGCAACCGATGGTGGCCGACCCAGCCTGGCGGGACGTGGATACCGATCAGACACCGCTGTTCCACCTCATGCGCGACGGCAAGGTCATCGACACCGTGGTGGGTTGGCCACCGGAAGGCGCCGACCTGCGTGCATTGCGCGCCGCGCTGGAGGTCGGCACGCACTGAGCCGTCGTGCAAGGTGCTTGGTTGCATCTGAGAGCATCGTCCCCGCACCGGCAGTGCTCGCTTAAACTGGCCGGATGCGCCCTGATTCCATTCTTACCCTGTCATGCCCGGACCGTACCGGGATTGTCTACCGCGTGTCCGGCCTGCTGTTCGAGCTGGGCTGCAACATCCTGGACGCCCAGCAGTTCGGCGACGAAGAGAGCGGCCGGTTCTTCCTGCGCGTGCACTTCGATCGCGCCGCCAGCCAGGCGCTGGCCGATATCGAAACGCGCATGGGTACGCTGGCGGACGCGTTCCAGATGGACTGGCAACTGCACGATGCGCGCCGTCGTGCGCGGCTGCTGGTGCTGGTGAGCAAGCAGGGGCATTGCCTGAACGACCTGCTGTTCCGCGCCCACAGCCGCCAGCTGCAGGTGGATATCGCCGCGGTGGCGTCCAACCACGAGGACTTCGCCGCGCTGGCCGGTTCGTACGGGGTGCCGTTCCACCACCTGCCGGTCAACGCAGATAACCGCGCCGTGCAGGAGCAGCAGATCATCGACCTGGTCGAGCGCGAGCAGATCGACCTGGTGGTGCTGGCGCGCTACATGCAGATCCTGTCGCCGCGCCTGTGCAAGGCATTGGCGGGGCGGGCGATCAATATCCACCACAGCTTCCTGCCCAGCTTCAAGGGTGCGCAGCCGTACCACCAGGCGCACGCGCGCGGGGTCAAGATCATCGGCGCCACCGCGCATTACGTTACCGAAGACCTGGACGAAGGCCCGATCATCGAACAGGACGTGGCCCGCGTGGACCACGCCATGACCCCGCGCGACCTGGTGCGGCTGGGCAGCGATACCGAATCGCAGGTGCTGGCGCGCGCCGTGCGCCGGCATGTGGAGCACCGCATCCTGCGCAACGGGCATCGCACGGTGGTGTTCCGCTGACCGGTAGGTACCCACCGTTGGTGGGTACGACGCCGTGGGTACCGACCGTTGGTCGGTACGCTTTTCCGGCCGGCGCCCGGAGGTCGCCCGTCAGACAACCGCGATCTTCGCCTTCGCCAACGCCTCGCGCACCATGCCGTCATTGGCCTCCGTCACCGGCCGGGTCAGGTCCCACAGGAACTTCACCCGGAACCCGGATTTCACCGCGTCCTGTGCGCTCCACAGCACGCAGTAGTCGCGTGCCAGCCCGCACACGTGCACCTCGCGGATGCCGCGCTCGTGCAGCCAACCGGCCAGGCCGGTCGCGGGACGGGTGCCATCGGGGCCGTGGTTTTCGCGGAAGGCGCTGTAGGAGTCCACCTGCTGCCGGGTGCCCTTGCGCAGGATCAGGTCGGCCACGGTCCAATCCACGCCCGGGTGCAGCGCTGCGCCGTCGCTGCCCTGCACGCAGTGGTCCGGCCACAGCGTCTGCGGCTGCGCATGCAGCAGGATCGCCTCGAACGGCAGGTGCCCCGGGTGCTGGCTGGCGAAGGAGGCGTGGTCGGCCGGGTGCCAGTCCTGGGTGGCCACCACCGTGCGGTAGCGGCGCTGCGCGAGCAGGGCGGCCATCGGGGCCACCAGCGCATCGCCTTGTTCGCAGGCCAGTGCGCCACCGGGCATGAAGTCCGGCTGCAGGTCGATCACCAGCAGGGCCACATCGGCGGATAGGGCGGCGGTCATGGCAGGTCCAACACAACGGAAGCGGGGCAACCAGCGTGGCGGCCCCGCGTGCGAACGTCAATCGCCCTTGGGCGCGTCGTTGTCCTGGCCGTAATACAACAGGCCGATCTTGATGCGCTCGCGGCCGGTTTCGCGGCGGTGGCGGTTGGCATCGCGCAGCGAGTACACGCAGCCGCAGTACTCCTGTTGGTAGAACTGCTCGCGCTTGCTGATCTCCACCATGCGCGCGGCCCCGCCGCCCTTGCGCCAGTTGTAGTCCCAGTAGTGGATGCCGGGGTAATGCGCGGCGGCGCGGTGGCCGCAGTCGTTGATCTGGCTCATGTCTTTCCAGCGCGAGATGCCCAGCGAGCTGCTGATCACCGGAAAGCCATGTTCGTGCGCATACAGCGCGGTGCGCACGAAGCGCATGTCAAAGCACATCGTGCAGCGGATGCCACGCTCGGGCTCGGCTTCCATGCCGCGGGCGCGTGCGAACCAGTTGTCGGTGTCGTAGTCGGCGTCGACGAACGGCACGCCGTGCTTCTCGGCGAAGCGGATGTTCTCCTGCTTGCGCAGTTCGTATTCCCTGGCCGGGTGGATGTTGGGGTTGTAGAAGAAGATCGTGTAGTCGATGCCGGAGGCGGTGATGGCCTCCATCACTTCGCCCGAGCACGGCGCGCAGCACGAATGCAGCAGCAGCCGGGTGTGGCCGTCGGGCAGGGACAGGGTGGGGCGGTCGATCGGGGTAACGGTAGGCGTGGTCATGTACGTCTCGTCGACCGCACCGCCGGCAACGGCGGCGGTGCGGTCCTTGGGGCATATTTACAGGGGGATCAGGCGGCGTTGGCGTCGGCGGTTTCCTCGCGCAGCTGGCGCGCGGCGGCCACCAGTGCTTCCAGCGCGGCGCGGGTTTCCTTCCAGCCACGGGTCTTCAGGCCGCAGTCGGGGTTGACCCAGATCTGCTCCGGCCGGAGGACTTCGGCGGCCTTGCGCAGCAGCGCCAGCATCTCTTCCTTGTCGGGCACGCGCGGGGAGTGGATGTCATACACGCCCGGGCCGATCTCGTTGGGATACTGGAAACGCACGAACGCGTCCAGCAGCTCCATGCGCGAGCGCGAGGTCTCGATCGAGATCACGTCGGCATCCATGGCCGCCACCGAGTGGATGATGTCGTTGAACTCGGAGTAGCACATGTGGGTGTGGATCTGGGTGGCATCGCGCACACCGCTGGCACTGATCCGGAACGCTTCCACCGCCCAGTCCAGGTACTCGCGCCACTGCGCGCGGCGCAGCGGCAGGCCTTCGCGGATGGCCGGCTCGTCGATCTGGATCACGCCGATGCCGGCCGCTTCCAGGTCCAGCACCTCGTCGCGCAGGGCCAGCGCGATCTGCCGGCAGGTGTCGGCGCGCGACTGGTCATCGCGCACGAACGACCACTGCAGCACCGTCACCGGGCCGGTCAGCATGCCCTTCATCGGGCGGTCGGTCAGCGACTGCGCGTACTGCGACCAGCGCACCGTCATCGGCCGTGGGCGGGTCACGTCGCCGAAGATCACCGGCGGCTTCACGCAGCGCGAGCCGTAGCTCTGCACCCAGCCATTCTTGGTGAACGCGAAGCCGTCCAGTTGCTCGCCGAAGTACTCCACCATGTCGTTGCGCTCGAACTCGCCGTGCACCAGCACGTCCAGCCCGATTTGCTCCTGCACGCGCACGCAGTGCTCGGTCTGGGTGGCCAGGAACGCATCGTAGTCGGCGTCGGACAGCTTGCCGGACTTGTTGCTGGCACGCGCCTCGCGCACTTCCAGGGTCTGCGGGAAGGAACCGATCGTGGTGGTGGGGAAGCGCGGCAGCTGCAGCGCGCCGGCCTGGGCCAGGTGCCGCTGTGGGTAGGGGCTGTGACGCTGCGCGTCGGCAGCGGTCAGGGCGGCCAGGCGCGCGGCCACCTCGGCCTTGTGCACGCGCGGCGAGCGCCGGCGCGATTCGATGCACGCACGCGAGTGCGCCAGTGCATCCTCGGCGCGGGCCGGGGCGTCGATGGCATCGGCCAGCACGCGCAGCTCCTGCAGCTTCTGCTTGGAGAACGCCAGCCAGCTGTACAGTTCCTCGTCCAGCTTCTTTTCCAGGTCCAGGTCGACCGGGCTGTGCAGCAGCGAACACGACGGGGCCAGCCACAGCAGGTCGCCGCCCACGTGGCCGTGCGCGTAGCGAGCCAGCACCAGCGCGTTGTCCAGGTGGGTGCGCCAGATGTTGCGGCCGTTGACCAGACCGGCCGACAGCACGCGGCCCGGCGGCAGCGCCTTGATCACCGCGTCCAGCTGCTCGGGCGCGCGCACCAGGTCCACGTGCAGGCCATCCACCGGCAGCGAAGCGGCCAGCGGCAGGTTGTCGTCCAGCGCGCCGAAGTAGGTGGCCACCAGCACCTTCGGCCGGGCCGCCTCGGCCAGCACCGCGTAGGCATGGGTGAACGCCGCGCGGGTGGCCTCGTCCAGGTCCTGCACCAGTGCCGGCTCATCCAGCTGCACCCACTGCGCGCCGGCCTCCTTCAGCTGGCCCAGCAGCTGCACGTACACCGGCAGCAGGGCGTCGAGCAGGTCCAGCGCACGGCTGCCGTCGGTGGTCTTGGACAGCAGCAGGAACGTCACCGGGCCAATCAGCACCGGGCGGGTCTCGATACCCAGTGCCTTGGCCTGGCGGTATTCGGCCAGCGGCTTGTCACCGCGCAGCGCGAAGCCCTGGCCGGCCTGCAGTTCGGGCACCAGGTAGTGGTAGTTGGTGTCGAACCACTTGGTCATTTCCAGCGCATGCAGGTCATAGCCGTCGCGCTGCACGCCCCGGGCCATGGCGAAATAGCCGGCCAGCGGCTCGGCGTCGGCCAGGGCACGGTAGCGCGCCGGGATCGCGTCGAACAGGAAAGCCGCATCGAGCACCTGATCGTAGAAGCTGAAGTCGTTGCTCGGCGGCACATCGACGCCGGCCTCGCGCTGCAGCTGCCAATGGCGTTCGCGCAGGCCGCTGGCAGCGTCCTGCAGCGACGCAGCGCTGCTTTCGCCGGACCAGAACGCTTCCAGCGCACGCTTGAGTTCGCGCTTGGCGCCGATGCGGGGAAACCCCAGGTTGGTAACAGTGGTCATGGAACGTGTCCTCATTGCAGTAGCGGCATTGAGGAACGAAGGAACCGCGCGCCGTGCACGACATGGCTGCCGTGTCCGCCCCGCCAGCGACCTTCGCCCCCGCGGGCGAACCGGATGTCGTGGAGCGGACGCACGGGGGCAGCGCCACGCGGGCGGCATGGCGGCAGGCCCCGGCAACCTCCCCGCGGACGTTCCAGGTCGAATCAGGGGACGGTCGTGTCCCCCGGCCGGGGCCGGTATTCGGGCTGATGGACACGGGCGCGAACGCCCACCTAGTACCTGCCGCTTCCCAGGCAAATGCCCAGTGCTGTTGGCAGGATTCGTTTCCATTCACCGCTGCGGGGCAGCTCCGGAATGGGCGCACAAGGCGCCTTCACCGGATTCCCGTTTAAACCCATCCCTTCATCTGCATGAAGAGATGGATACCTTCGGCCCGCACAAGGTAGGCCGAAGGCGGGCGGTGGTCAAGGGGCGTCGCGCCAACGAACGAGGTCATGGACGATGCAACGCACGTGACAGCAATGTCCGTCGCGCCGGGTGCCGGGTGCGGGAGGCCATCCACGCGTTTGCGGGAAGCAAGGGGGAGGGGAATGGCGGCCGCTCAGGTCGCGTGGTGGTATGGCTCGATGCGCGCCAGGACGTCGGCCAGTTCGTCCCTGGCCTTGGCCGCGTCGTGGGCCATCTGCAGGTTGAGCCAGAAGGCCTCGCTGGTGCCGAAGAAGCGCGCCAGTCGCAACGCCGTGTCGGCGGTGATGCTGCGCCTGCCCGCGATGATCTCGCCGATACGCGTCTGCTTCACGTCGATGGACTTGGCCAAGCGGTAGGCGGTCATCCCGAAAGGGGTGAGGAACTCCTCCTGCAGGATTTCACCGGGGTGCGGGTAGGGAATCGAACGCATGTAGGCAGCCCCTCAGTGATAGTGGCAAAGCTCTACGTCTGCAGGACCTGCATCGCTTTTGGTAGTAATGCATCGGAACGACACGATGGACATGACAGCTTCCTGTAATGACGACGCTACCGCGTGACGGTAGTATCGTCAAACGGGACCAATCCGGCCCGCTGATGCACAGGGCGGTCGATCAGCGGGCCTCGCCTGTGATGCTCGCTGAATTTCGCGCAGGCGAAAGCGGACGCGGTCACGCCCGCGGGACGGTGGTCATCGATTCGATGTATCGGTCAACCGCGCATCATCGGCCCGGCTGCGGATCGCGGCCAACGTGTGGTCCTGCAGCAGCTGGCCGTTCTCCCAGACCGTGACCATCGCATCCTCGTAGCCCGGCGGCAGCCCGGCCGCCGTCAGCGATTCCGCGTCGGCCGGCACCGATACCGTGCGGAACTGGCCGTACTCGCGATGGCGCAGCAGGCGCATGCGGCCGCGCTTGCTCTGCTTGCCGCTGTCGGTCACCGGGTCCTTGTAGACGTCGATCCACTTCCCGTCCACGCGCGCGGCCGAGCACTTCAGCGCGAACTTCTGGGTGTCGCGGTCCAGCCGCTGCAGCAGTGCACCGCCCATGCCGAAGGCGACGTTGTCGGCGGCGTAGCCGGCGTCGGTGATGCTGGCCAGGATCTGGCCGATGCTGGTCGGGTTGACCCCGTCGCCCTGGATCACGCGCACGTGGTTGAGCACCTTGTAGCCCTTGCCGTTGACCACGTGCCCGAACGCGTCGTCGAGCAGCCGCAGGCACTGCAGCACCACCGCCACCGGGTCGCCCGAGTCCGGGCGGATCACCACGGTGGCACCCGACGCGATCACCTGCTCGCGCAGGGTGGTGCCCCAGTGCCGGGTGATCGCGTGGAAGATGTCGTAGCTGTCCGACACCACCGCCACCAGTGCGCCCGGGGTGGCGAAGCGGGCGAGCATGTTGCGGTAGGCCTCCACTTCGTTGTCGCGGCCCCAGCTGGTGATGGTGCTGTGTTCGGCGGCCGGGATTGAGTAACCGGCCATGGCCTCGTGGTAGAAGGCACGCGCGTACAGCAGGGCCGAGACGGTATCGGTGCCGAGGAAGTTGACCAGGTGCGCTGCGCCACCGATGGCGGCCGATTCCAGGCTCGACACGCCACGGCTGCCGAAGTCGTGCAGCTTGAACGGCAACTGGCCTTCCGGGTCGTCGCTGGTGCGCTCCAGGTACTGGCGAATCGTCTGCTTGGCGTGCCAGCTGGTGGTGGCCACCGTGACCGGGTACCACACGCGCAGCAGCATCGTTTCAAGATACGACGGCACCCAGAACGCCTGCGGGTCGGTCGATTCGATCGTCATCAACGCGTTGTGTACCGGCACCACGGTGCCCTCGGGTACGGCGCGGATGCGGATCGGCATCAGGCCGCCGTGCGTATCGACGATGTAGCGCCAGCCGGCCTCGTTGAAGGGCTCGCCGTGGGCGGCGAAGAGATCGCGCGCCACGTCGATGTCGGCGTGGGTGATCGGCTTGGCCAGGTAGTCTTTCAGCAGCGCCTGCAGGCCGAAAAACAGCGTGCGGTCGTAGTGGCCACCGCGCGACTCCACGTAGAAGAAGGTGGCGTCGGTGCCCGGCGGATACTGCAGCCAGTGGCTGGCCTTGTAGCTGTCGGTGTTGAGGAGAAGATTGTCGAGGTAATGCATGACGGGAAGCTCCTTCGCGTCGGGTGACACCGGCGGTCTATCCGCCGGCGGGAAAAGCCGGGATCAGCCCCGGCCCAGGAAGAACTCCAGGATGTGCAGGTGGTCTTCGTACAGCTTGGGGCCCATGTCCAGCGCTTCGCTGACCGGGATCCAGCGCGCCTTGTCGGCATCGTCGCCGCCGCGCACGGCCGGCAGTTCGCCGGCGGGGAAATCAAAGTGGAAGGCGTGGGTGATGGTGCGGCCGCGCTGGCTGCGTTCGGGGTGGTCGAACACATGCTGGCCCTTGAGCGAGCCCTTGAGGACCGGCGCCGGGATCTTCAACCGGGTTTCCTCGCGCAGTTCGCGCAGGCAGCTGTCGAGCAGGCCCTGCTGCTGGCCGACGAAGCCACCGGGCAACGCCCACAGGCCCTTGCCGGGTTCGGCACGGCGACGCACCAGCAGCACGTGGCCCGAATGCACCACCACCGCGTCGGTGGTGACGAACGTGGGCGCATACGGTGCGTCTTTCCAGGCGGCCTTGTACTGCTCGATGAACTGGTACTCGGCCACCAGCTGGGCGTAGGCCGGGCCACTCTTGCGGAACGCTTCGAGCATGGCATACACCGGCGCCGGCACGTTCCCGCGCAGCATCAGCAGCGCACCGTGGAAATCCACGCTGCCGGCTTCAAACAGATAGCGGCGCAGCTCGGTGGCCGACAACGTCTCGGTGTGCTGCACATCCACCAGTGGCCACTGCGGGAATTCGCGCAGGTAGTAGCTCGAATCGTCCTTGTCCATCCCGACCAGGCCGATCTTCGCTTCGCCCGCATGCCCATCGGCGCGTATCGCCTCGGCCACCGTGCGTTGTACGCCGGCGATCCACTGCGCTTCGTTGTACAGGTGGTCCTTGAGCGGACGGATCAGCAGGCGCTCGCCCGCGCCTTCAAGCGCGGCCTGGATCATCACGGCACGTTCGGCCACGGTCCAGGGGTTGCGGAGGCTGCGGGGGGTGTCGGCAGAGCCGACCAGGAAGATCAGCTTCTTGGCCCGGCTCAGTGCGAGGCGGGCAACGGCAGCATGGCCGTTATGGAAGGGCTCGAAACGCCCGATGAACACCAGATAGTCATATTCCATGAGAATCCCCCATGTCGTTGCAGGTGCCGCGGGTCTATCCCTTGGCTGGTGCCAATGCTACTCCTCTGTCCTGCGCCGTCAACATCCGTCGCGCGTGCCGTCGAGCACGGCCATCACCTGCGCCACGCGCTGCTGCGGCGAGCCGACCAGCACGGTAAACGGCATCCCGTGCGCGTCCAGCGCCTGCAGGTACGCGCGGTGCTGCGCGTGCCGGAACGCGTCATCGCGCCGGGTGCCATCCTGTACGAACGGGAAATCCGGCGCGCACAGGAACAGGTGGGTGTAGCGCCGTTGCGCCAACGCATGCAGCGCCGGTTCGGCGCGTTCGAACATGGACAGGCAGTACAGTAGCGTGGTCAGCGGCGTGGTGTCGCAGACCAGCCAGCGGTGGGCCTGTTCAGCCAGTGTGTCTTCGCGCGCTACCTGCACCTGTGCGATGTGCAGCAGGTCGTCGTAGTCGAGCGCGCCGCCACGTGCCACCCAATGTTCGCGCCCGAACTCGGCCGCCCACGCGGTCTGCAGCTGCGCGGCCAGTGCGGCGGCGAGCGTGGTCTTGCCGCTGGACTCGCCGCCGAGCAGGCCAATGCGACCGACGAAGCCTGCGTACACGCGCGGATCGAGAAAGCCGCGCAGCGCGTGCGGGTCGCGCCGCACCGCCGTGCCCGACACCGGCACCGTGCTGCGGGCCGGGTCCAGGCACACATGCGCCACCGGCCAGTGCGTGCCGGCCTGCGCACTGAAATGGCGCTGCAGTGCGGCTGCGAATCCATCGCCGTAGGCCTCGCTGGTGAATACCGCGTCCACCCGGCGCTCCCACAGCGTGCTGCACACCCAGGCCACGAACGCGCGCTGCGTGGCATCGTCATCGCTGTTGTCCGGCAGCGGCCGCAACGGCACGCCCAGGCGCGCGCAGCAGGCTGCCAGCCGTGCTTGGTCGAGCACCAGCCGGGTGACATTCGGGTACAGCGCCTGCAGCCACGCCTCACGCCGGTCGGCCTCACAGCCGGGCAATTCCGGCTGGCTCCAGCTGAGCAGCAGCACGCTGTCGCAGCGGCGCAGCGCGTGGTCGATCAGGGCCTGGTGGCCCCGGTGCAGCGGGCTGAACTTGCCCACCACCAACCCGGTGGCGAAACGCTCACCCATGCGCGGCATCGGCCGCCGCGGTGGCGCCGCTCTGTTCGCGCATCAACCGCCGCCAATGCCGCAGCGAAACCAGCGCGTTGATCCAGAACACCGCATACAGCACCGCAGTGAGGTGCAACCCGCGGCTGGCGTAGAGCGGAATGGCGATGGTGTTGACCAGCAGCCAGAACCACCACGAATCCAGCTTGCGGCGCATCATCAGCAACTGCGCCACCACGCTCAGCACCAGCACCGCCGAATCCAGGAACGGCGCGTAGGCGTCGGTCCAGGTATGCAGCAGCAGGCCGTAGCCAATGCTGGCCAGCACCGCGGCCGGCAGCATCCAGCCCAGCGTGCGCAGCTGTACCCGGCTGATCGGCAGTGCATGCCCGTGGTCGCCGCGCAGCCACTGCCACCAGCCGATCACGCTGGTGAGCACGAACACGCCCTGCAGCACCACATCGGCATAGAGCCGGGCCTCGTAGAACACCAGGCCGAACAAGGTGCAGCCGATGATGCCGGTCCACCAGGTATGCACGCTGTTGCGCCCGGCCAGCAGGATCGAGGCGGCCACGGTGAGGTTGGCGGCAATTTCCAGGGCGCTGGTCATGCGGCTGCGCCGGCGGGCGGGGAACGCAGGGTGGGCGTCGGCATCGGATTTTTCAGCGGCAGCGGTGACAAGCCGCCCAGTTTACCCGCCGCCCGCAGTGCATCCGCCGCGGCGCTGGCTGCGTATCTGCTGGTGACCCCCACGTGGAGCCGGGCATGCGCCGATCCCTCTTACCGTCCTTGGTGCTGCTGCTGTGCCCGGTGCTGCCGGCCGCAGCCCAGCAGCTGCTGCGCCAGGAAGGGCGGGCCTACGCGCCGGCCGATGGCCGCCTGCTGTACCGCGAGACCCACTGGCTGCAGGGGCCGGCGGCGGCCCGATCGCGGCTGGTGCTGTACCGCTGCGCCGACGGTCGCGCGTTCGCGCGCAAGTGGATGACCCCGCAGGGCAGCCCGCAGACCCCTGACTTCGCTTTCGAAGATGCCCGCAACGGCTACCAGGAAGGCCTGCAGGGCAGCGCCACGGGGCGGACCGTGTACGTGCGTGAAGACGCGCGCGCCGACCGGGTCAGCCGCGCCATCGCGATCCCGCCCGATGCGGTGGTCGATGCCGGCTTCGATGCCGCCGTGCTGGGCCACTGGGACACCCTGCAGGCCGGCCGCCCGGTGGCGTTCCAGTTCCTGCTGCCCAGCCGTCAGCGGCTGGTGCCGTTGAAGCTGCAGCGCAGCGCAGCGGTCACCTGGCAGGGCCAGCCGGCCGAGCAGCTGCAGATGCGGCTGGATGCCTGGTTCGGCTTCGCGGTGCCGGCGGTGACCCTGGTGTATGCGCGCAACAGCCCGCGCCTGCTGCAGTTCAGCGGCACCGGCAACGTGCGCGATGCGCACGGGCGCTACCCGCAGGTACGCGTCGAATTCCCCGCAGCACCGGTCGCGGCGACCGCTGCCGAGCTGGCCGCGGCACGGCAGCAGCCGCTGGTGGCCACATGCGCCGGATGAGGACCCCCTTGCGCCCTGCGCGCGCAGCGACGACGATGCGGGCTGTCTCCCTGCCGACGTTGAGCCTGCGATGCCTGAGCTGGAGCTTGCCGATACGGGTGCCGCACGGCGCCTCGACGACCTGCTGGTCCGGGTTGCCAGCGGCGATCGCCAGGCGTTCGAGTCGGTATATCAGCTGGCCTCCGGGCGCCTGTTCGCGATCTGCCTGCATGTGCTGCGCGACCGCAGCGACGCCGAAGAGGTGCTGCAGGATGTCTTCACCAGTGTCTGGCACAAGGCGGCGCAGTTCGACCGCGCCAAGGCGGCGGCCATGACCTGGCTGTCGATGATGGCGCGCAACCGCGCGATCGACCGCCTGCGCGCCGCGCCGCCGCGCCCGCTGGACGACCTGTCGGTGGCCGATGAAATCCCCGATTTCGCCCCGCAACCGGGCCAGGTGGCCGAACAGGCCTCCGACCGGCAGCGGCTGGACGACTGCCTGGACACCCTGGAACCCCGCCGCCGTTCGCTGATCCGGCTGGCGTTCCTGGACGGGGCCAGCTATGAGGAACTGGCGCGCCGGATCGGCTCGCCCCTGGGCTCGGTGAAAAGCTGGATCCGCCGCGGCCTGGGCCAACTGCGGGTGTGCCTGGAACGATGAACATCCGCGACCTCCATGACCTGCATGACGACGGGCAACCGCCCAGCGCCGACATCCTGGCCGGGGAATACGTGCTGGGCGTGCTCGATGCCGCCCAACGCAGCGAGGCCGAGCAGCGCATCGCCACCGACCCCGGCTTTGCCCGGCTGGTGAACCAGTGGGAAAACCGCCTGGCGCCCATGCTCGACGCGCTGGGCAGTGAAGCGGTGCCCGCGCACGTGTGGCCGCGCATCCGTACCGCGCTGGGCTGGCCGGCGGTCGGTGCCAGCGCGCCGCGCGCGTGGCAGCGCACCGGGTTCTGGCAGGGCATGACCGCCTTGGCCGCCGTGGTGGCACTGGTGGCGGTGTTCAGCCGAGGCCAGCTGGAACCGGTGGCCC
>NZ_QAIW01000474.1:0-431 GCF_003061285.1 Stenotrophomonas sp. HMWF003
CCCCACAACGCAACGCGCTTGCCCTCAAGCTGCGAAATTCGCACGCAGGCGCTCCCAGATCGACGCCGGGATGCGGTGCTCGCCTTCCAGCACCAGCAACGGCGCGATGCCCAGCTCGGTGCTGTCCAGCTGCGGCTGGATCTCGCTGACGAAACGCTTCACCAGCGCATCTTCGGCCCACTCCGGGCGCGCCGCCAGGGTGGCCATCGCCGCGCGCGATTCGCGGCCTTCGCCCACGCATTCGAACGGCTTGTGGTCCTGGAATTCCAGCAGCGCATCGAAGCCGCCGGCCTGCTCCGGATCGTCCAGCAGGTTGCGGCCGAAGATCGCCACCAGGCGGGTCTTGGGCATGAACGGGGCCAGCGCCAGGAACACGAAGTGGCACTTCGGGCAGACCCCGCACCAGCGGTTCACCGGGCGCTCGCCCAGGA
>NZ_QAIW01000474.1:441-4772 GCF_003061285.1 Stenotrophomonas sp. HMWF003
CGTCGTAGACATCGCTCTTGGCGAACTGCCGCGCCACCGCCAGCTCCGACAGCGGGCGCAGCAGCGAGTAGTAATGCAGGTCGGCGGCCACGTGCTGCTCCAGGTATTCCCCGAACGCCTGCTCGAAGGCCCAGCCCTTGGACCACTGGTGGTTCACCTCGCCGGTGCCGGGAATCTGGCTGCCGTAGCTGGCCGAGCGCTCGTTGGAGAACACCACCTGGTCCACGCCCTGCAGCAGCGCGGCCAGCACCATGATCGCCGAGTTCACCGCGGTCACCGGGATATGCCCGTTCCATGCGCCCTGGCGGTTCAATTCGAACAGTTCCGGGGCCAGCGCGCGGCCGATGTTCAGGGCAGGCAGGCCGGTGCGTTCGGCGCAGGCGCGGATCAACTGCGAACCGCCGATCCAGGTGACGGTCTCGGCAATGCCCAGCCCGCGCAGGGCTTCGATGCTGACCAGCGAATCCTTGCCGCCGCCAATGGCCACCAGCGCGTGTTCGCGCAGGCCTACCGCCGGGGCGCTGAACGCCTCGCCGTCCACGGGCAGGCGGAAGCGCCCGCGAAGGTTCAGGCCGTTGCGGTAGGCGAACTCGCCCAGGCCGTTGAGATAGATCTCCTCCACCAGCGCCGCGGTCGCCGCATCGATGCTGTAGCTGTCGATGCGGACCTGGTCGGGCACGCCGGCCTTGTAGTAGCTCACGCCGGCAATCAGGTGGAGCAGGCGCAGGGCACGCTGCACCGCCTCGGCACGCGCGCCGTCCAGCGCGAACGGCGCGCCCGGAATGGTGACCGTCTCGGTCAGCTCGGGGCCGTCGTCGAAGGCATAGACCAGCTGCGCCACGCCGGTATCCGCGGCGAAATCGCAGCGGACGAAGCGGAAAACGGCAACCTGGTGTTTATCGAAAGCAGTCATGGTGTATCCGGTTCAGAGGGCGGCCGTGCGTGTGCACGGCGCGTCTTCAAGGGTGGGCGGCAGGCGGCGGTCAAGGACCGTCATCGATGACGTCCTCGCGCGGCAGCTCGCGCTGGTTGTAGGTGTTGGCCATGACGTAACCGTAGGCACCGGCATCGGCGATCAGCATCACATCGTCCGGCGCGGTCGAGACCGGCAGCTTGCGGCGCTTGCCGAACACATCGCTGGACTCGCAGATCGGGCCGACCACGTCGAACGCGGCCTCGGCGTAGCCGCCGAGCCGACTCAGGTTCTCGATGTCGTGCCAGGCGTCATACAGGGCCGGGCGCATCAGCGTGTTCATGCCGGCATCCAGGCCCACGCGGCGCACGCCGTCCTTTTCGATCACCTGGGTGGCCGTGGCCAGCAGCACGCCCGATTCGGCCACCAGGTAGCGGCCCGGTTCGATCGCCAGCCGGAACGCCGGGTGCACGGCCTTGACCTCGGCCAGGCCGACTGCCCAGGCGTCCAGGTCGAACGGTTCGTCGTCGGCGCTGTACGGAATGGGCAGGCCACCGCCGATGTCGATGGTTTCCACGCTGCCGATGCGCCGCGCGAAACCGGCCAGCTCATCGCACATCAGGCGCCAGTGCTGCGCGGTTTCCACGCCACTGCCCAGGTGCGCATGCAGGCCCACCACGCGGGTGCCCAGCTCGGTGGCCAGGCGCACGAACTCGTCCACGCGGGCGATCGGCAGGCCGAACTTGGAGTCCTTGCCGCCGGTACGGACCTTGGCGTGGTGGCCTTCGCCACGGCCCAGGTCCACGCGCAGCCACAGCTCGCGGTTGCGGAACAGGTCCGGCCAACGCTGCAGCGCTTCCACGTTGTCCACGGTCACGGTGACACCCAGCGCGAACGCGGCGTCGTACTCGGCCCGCGGGGCGAAGCTGGGGGTGAACAGCACGCGCCGCGGCGACAGCGTGGGCAACGTGTTGAACACGTGCTTGAGCTCGCCGTGCGACACGCACTCCAGGCCGAAGCCTTCCTGCTCCAGCACTTCCAGGATGGCCGGGTGCGAATTGGCCTTGATCGCGTAGTAGCGCTGGTCGATGGCCTTGATCGCGGTCAGCGCGCGCGCACGCGCCCGCACCGTGGGCAGGTTGTACACGTAGCGCGGCGTACCGGCCTGGGCGAGCGTCAGCAGGTGCGCGCGCTGGCCCCGCCACCAGGCGGTTTCGCGCGGGCGCACGGTGCCGGCGATCTCGCGCCAGCGCGGGCCGAACACTTCGCCCTCTTCCACCGGCATCGCACCGCTGTCGATCAGCTCGGCGTGCAGGATCGGCAGCAGGCCGTCGGCGTCGGCTTCATCGATGACGAAGGTCAGGTTGAGGTCGTTGGACGACTGCGAAATCATGTGCACACGCTCGCGCCCGAACGTGGCCCACACGTCCGACAGCTTGTGCAGCAGCGAACGCATCCCGCGCCCGACCAGGGTGATCGCCGCGCACGGCACGATGATCTTGACCTTGCAGATCTGCGACAGGTCCGCCGACAGCGCGGCCAGCACGTCGGTGTTGACCAGGTTCTCGGACGGGTCCAGCGACACGGTGACGTTGGTTTCGGCCGAACCGATCAGGTCCACCGACAGCCCGTGCTTCTTGAACAGCCCGAACACGTCGGCCAGGAAGCCGACCTGCTGCCACATGCCGATGCCTTCCATGGACACCAGCACGATGCCGTTGCGGCGGCTGATCGCCTTCACCCCCGGCACCGGCGCGGCGTTGCCGTCGATGCTGGTGCCCGGCAGTTCCGGGCGCTCGGTGTCCAGGATGGCCATCGGCACGCCGGCGTCGCGGCACGGCTTGATCGAGCGCGGGTGCAGCACCTTGGCGCCAGTGGTGGCGATTTCCTGCGCTTCGTAATAGTCCAGGCGGGTCAGCAGGCGCGCATCGGGCACGTCGCGCGGGTTGGCGCTGAACATGCCCGGCACGTCGGTCCAGATCTCCACGCGGCTGGCGCCGAGCAGCGCGCCGAAGTACGCCGCCGAAGTGTCCGAGCCGCCGCGGCCGAGAATGGCGGTGCCGCCATCGGCATGCCGCGAAATGAAGCCCTGGGTGATCAGCATGCGCGTGGGCTGGGCGCGGAAACGCGCGGCCCAGTCGGCATCGGCGCGCCACTGGCAGTTCACCGACAGCCGCTGCGACCAGTCGCTCTGGTTGGGCTGCGGCGGCAGCGCATCCAGCCACTGCCGCGCGTCCATCCAGCCGAAGTCCAGGCCGCTGGCATGCAGGTAGGCCGCGCCCACGGTGGAGGACAGCAGCTCGCCCTGGCCCAGCACGTCGGCCTGCCAGTCCAGCGGGCGGCTGGCCGCGCGCGGGTCGTCGAGCAGCCCGGACAAGCCGGCCAGGCGTTCATCCAGCGCGGTGGCGTCCAGCCCCAGCTCGACCAGGAACTCGCGGTGGCGGGCCACCAGCGCGTCCACGCGGGCGCGGCTGTCGGCGGCACCGTCGGCAATGGCGGTCAGTTCATTGGTGACCCCGGACAACGCCGACACCACCACCAGAACGCGCGCGCCGGTCTCTTCCGCACGTTTTTTCGCCAGCTTCCCGATCGTGTCCCAGCGGTGACGACGCGACACGGAGGTGCCGCCGAACTTCAGTACGATCCAACGATCGACAAGGGGGGAAGCTGACATGGAAGTAAAGAGGGTTTCGTAGTGAGGGGGGGGGGATTCGCCCGGCACACCGGCCGAACTCCCGATTCTATGCCAAGCCCGGCCCCGGCAGGGCCTGCGCGGGCACCTGGGCCGCGCCGACGCCGGGCCCGGGGCCGTCCCGGATTGGTAAGCTGCCCGACCGTTTCGCAGACCCTGACGCCATGACTTCCCGCCGTTTCCTGCAGTTGGACGTGTTTTCCCCCTACCCCGGCGCCGGCAACCCCCTGGCGGTGGTGCTGGATGCCGAAGGCCTGGACGAGGCGGCGATGCAGGCCATTGCCCGCTGGACCCGGCTGCCGGAGACCACCTTCGTGTTCGCGCCGGAAGCGCCGGGCAGCAGCTACCGCCTGCGCATGTTCAGCCCGCAGAAGGAAGTGCCCTTCGCCGGCCACCCCAGCGTGGGCACCGCGCATGCGGTGCTGGAGGAGGCCGTGGCAGCGCCGGTGGACGGCGTGCTGGTGCAGGACGGCATCGCCGGCACCCTGCCCTTGCAGGTGGACGGCACGGGCGCGGCCCGCACCATCGCCATCCGCACCCCGCGCGCCAGCGTGGCCGAGGTGGCGCAGCCGAACGACCCGCGCCTGCAGGCCGCCCTGGCCGGCTGGTCGCTGGGCGCATTGCCGCCGGCGCGCATGGCCGGTGGGCGCAGCTGGTGGGTGGTGGAACTGCGCGATGAGGCCACGCTGCGTGCGCTGCGGCCGGACTGGGACGCGATCGCCGCAC